>JAEEXX010000118.1 GCA_016287985.1 Candidatus Gastranaerophilales bacterium | reverse complement strand
CTTTCGGTTTTCCTATTCAAAAAAAATCGGGGACAGAAAGGGATTTTTTCTGTTTTTTAATTCGGTACCATAAATTTTATCACCTTGTTTTCTGTTTTCGTTTTCAGCATCACAAAATAGAATCCGTCTTTTAATGGCTTCGTATAATTAAGAGAATAAGTACTGCTCCCTGAAAAATTCAACTTGTCAATAAATTTAGTCTCTGTCATAGAAAAAAGATAAAAATCCACTTCGTCTTTTTGCGTTAAAACTATGTCAACAAAAAAATTCCCTCTGTTTGGATTAGGACCGAATTTTACAGATACAAACATGGCAGCATTGGCAAGAGTCAAAGAATCATAATTTTCAGGTCTCGGATAATCAAGAATTTTTATTTCACGGTATTGATTTGCAATACAATCTTTGCCTTCAATATTCAAAACCAAAGTGTATGTTCCAGGAATCGAGGCTACTATATAATTGTAAAAACTATCTGAAACACCAAGATTTTCAAGTTCTTCTGGAAGAATAAAACTAAAAATTCTGTCTTTATATTTCGTATCATTTATCAAAACCACCGTATCACCCAAAAAAGATTCAGATGAAACCAAAAAAGATTTTTCAAATTCTTCTTCTGACATTGTAATATTCAAAGTGTCGGTAACATAACAATTTGATGAGTCAAAAACCGTAACAGTAAACACACCTGCCGAGTCTAATTCCAGAAAACGATTTTCTGAGAGAACGAGTCCTTTTTCATCAAGCCATAGATAACGAGCAAAATCATTTGCATCAAAAGTTATAGAACTGTTTTTACAAATTCTATAATTGCCGGAAAGGTTGGTCGTCAGTTTTTCCGGCTGAAATATGACTGTATCAAGATAGAATTCACAATTGTTTGAATCTTTGATTTTGAGACTATACTCTCCGGCGGAAACGTTTTTCAGTTGTTGTTTTCTTTCTCCGTTAGACCACAAAAAACTGTATCCTGGTGTACCGCCGGAAACATCAAACGAAATACTACCGTTGTCAGAATCATAACACTTTAAGTTTTCTATATGTAAATTATTTATTTTTAAAGGGTTCGGATCGTTTAATACCACACTAATGGTATCACTTTCACATTTGTTTTCGTCAGAAAGTTTCAATAAGTATTTCCCGCCTGAAAGGTCATCAGCCTTGAATGAATTTACATAAAAAGTGTCATTATAAATATGAAAGGTATAATTTTTGTTTTTCGGCTCAAATGATTTGATTTCGATTTTCCCCGATAAATCATTATGACACTTTAAATCCTGTTTTAAAAATTCTGTAATTTTTATAGTATCAGGTAAATGAAAATTGATTGTATCCGTAGAAAACTTTCTAATGTCAAAACCGAAGTCTTCGTCAGAATAGTCGTTATCACAAACCGTTAGTATTATATTTTGGGTATCGCCATCAAAAAAAATTCCTGGAACTATCAAACTGTCGTCTTCTGATATAAAGTTTTTATTATTTTTGCTCAAAATGAATTTATAAACGCTGTCGAAACCGCCGGACACGTTTTTTACTTTTATTTTGACTGAATCATAATAACATAACGGTTCGTAAAGGCGTATTTCCGATACAGATATTTTTGGATAAGATTTTAACTTAATGTTTTTAGTTATAGGAATAAAATTTGTGCTGACTAAGATGTTGACTTGTGTCAAGGAGTCTGTACAATTCAAGTGATATGTCTTACTATTACATTTTACTATATCTTCTTTTTTTGCATTGTTGTCTTGTTGTACTAAAATGGAATCACAACTATTTATGACTACTGTCGAATTAGAATAATCAACATAAAAATCTGTATTTTGATCTGGCATATAATAACATTTCAAATCCACAGCGTTACGGCTCTCGCCAGAATACCAAAAGTTGACTGCACTGTCTTTCACATAATGGTATATGACTTCTGGATAAACAAATAACTTTTTAACAGGGCAATGATTATGTTGGGAAATCTTTAATTCGTATAAACCAAAATATTTTGATAAATTATATTTGTTTCCTGAAATTGTATCATATAATCCGCCGAAAGTATTGTGTAATATCATCTTTTGAGTATCTGGCATTGTCGGATAAGACAAACAACTGTCAACGACATATAAATCATTTGTTCCAACTTTAACGTATGGTAGAACCTGTTTTATTCGAGTTGCTACTTTTGTTTTTCCTCCTCGATTATTGTTGATTTCTACTTCCACATCAAATTGGTTTTGAGGAACAATCAGTTCACAAATTTGTTCGTATGTTATTAGAAAACTTGAACTATCTGATGTTCCATAATAAACAGACTTACCATCCTGAACTAAGGATATTTTGATTGGTGGAGTATACAAGTTGCTAAGCAATTTATCAACCACAAATTTTAATGTATCGCCCGCACAAAAATAATCTTCATAACTAACTAAATCCGCATACAGTTTTACAGAATCTTGAAATAAATCAAAACTCCATGTTGTGTTCCCATTAAACCGCAATGTCAATGAATAATTATCACCGACGAAATAACTATATTGATGATCTTGTTCAAGTTGTTTCGTATTTTTAGTAGGATTTGACAAATCTATTTCGTAGATTTTTCCGATTTTAACGTGTTCTATTCGTTTATTGTAATAGTCTGTAATTTGAGAAAAATCGTCTGAATTAGAATATTCACTTTCCGTACCATCAGACCAGATACACGTAATTATATGTTCTTCAAAATCTATAAATCCGTCGCTTTTGAAATGGATATAATAAGCAGATTCTTGTCCTGACAAACTGAATTGCAGGACAGAAAACAATAATATCAATAGATTTTTTTTAGTCAACATTTTCTATGTTTTATTTCTCGGTTTTATAATACGGCATATTTTGTCTCCAATAGAGTTCTTCTTCAATTGCAGCATCATAGCGTTTTTTTATAAACAATCGTAGAAAATCAACATACGGTAAAATATTTTTCTGTGATAATTTTAGCAATTCTTCTTTTCTAAAAACTTGTATGTTGGGATTTTCTGAAAGATAGTAATGCAAATTTAGGTCTTCATTTTCGTAAATACTTACAGACCAAACAATCCTTCCAAATTCTCTATCAGAATCAGATTTAAATATTCCAGGGAACAAACCTATAAGCTCCCAATTATAATCTTGTCCATAATGACTCGCCCAATTATTATTAGCTGCGCCTAAGAGAAACATATTTATTGGAATATCATTATTGACGCCATCAAATACAAATTCTGTGTTATCTATTAATTCCATCATTAATTTATAAGACTCGGAATTATTACTCATAGCCGCGTAGTAAGCAACTTCTTGTGATATAGATGAATCAGAATTTATTTTAGGTCTAATAATCTCAGGGCATTGATATTTTACCAAAGCGTAATAATAGGAAGAATTGGTAACATACCGATTTTCAAATACACATTCCCTCTTCCATTCGTAATAAAACTTTTGATATATCTCCGCATATCGTATTTTCCCAATCAAATCAATTAATTCGTTAGGAATAAAATATCGGTAAGCATCTCGAATATCTTGTTCAAATACCCGTTGAGTTATATGTGTCCAAAAAGAATCCAAGTAACAAGCATACAATAATGGTGAAGATAATATAGAATCTACATTCTTTATTTTTAAACCTCTTAGATAAGGTTTTATTTGTCCATATATATAGGAAGAAGAATCGTTTTTGTAATCTCTTTTCTCCGAATACATATATTTATCAGCAGCATATTTAGCCCATCCAACGGAATCTAAATAAAGGTCTAACAGCAAGTCTTTTAAAGAATCATTGTAATAAGCATTTTTTACATCTTTAAATTCTGTTATTGTATCAGAAACAGATTTCTTTTTTCGAATATTATATCTGTTAAAATGAGAAAAAGTCTCAAACAGATTATCTTGTCCTTTAAGATAATTATACAATTCATCGGCTGATACCGATATAGGGTTTCGCTGTGCAAATAAATTACAATACGAACTAAAGATAATAAAAAATAAAAGTATTGTTTTCATCTTATGTTATTCATTTGAAATTTAAACCATGTTTTTCTATTAACTCCATAATCCATAAAATCGGATTGAGTTTGCTGCATTTCTTTAACAAAGAAATAATACGGGCTTTTAATATTTTCCAAATTAGTTTTATCTGGTTGTTTACTAAATGAATGATACAACCCCAACCAATGACCAAATTCATGAGCACATAGTTCTTCTTCTGTTTCACCTATAGGAGATCCTGGGAAATACGTCTTTACACCACCAGCGAATCCAACATTATGAAATCCGCCAACCGTTCCTTTGTTAACATCAGTTATAAAATAGATGTCATGTGTAACATTTTGGCGAGAAGGATCCATACATATCTTACCTTGCCGATAAAAGGACGCATCAATCTTTTTTGCGCTCAATTGTACAGAATCTTGTTTCAATTTTATTATGGTTAAACTATCTGAACAACTATTTATCTTGTCATAAATAACACTCTTCTGTTCTTGTAATAGAAGGGAATCTATATAAAAATTCACTTCATTATAATAAAAACGTTTTATATAAGATAATAAATTACCATCTGATTGATTAGAATAATAGCTCTTTGGCTTTGAAAAATATTGACAAATTTTTACTTTATTTGAAATATTTAATAATTTAACTGCTTGATAATTAAACGTAGTATCAACAAATGCATCTAAATGAATAGTGTCTATGCTAACTCTTCTAAATAGTTGATTTAGAGAATATTTATTCAAGTAATTTTCTAATTTATGATAATCTAAAGTTGGGTAATTATCAGCAGCTGAAAAACGGACATAACAAAGGGTGATTTGTTTATCTATAACCTTTTTACAATAATAGTCCAACAAACCAATTTTCTGGTTTAATGCATTTGTCGCCGCATAAACAAACCCTTGATAAAATTCTTTTGCATATATATCTATTGAATGTATAGTTTTTAAATTAGTAGAATCAATAATTACAGTATCAGTATTAACATTGAACTTGATTTTATCTTTATCATCAGCAAAAATCTTAATTTTGAAATTTTTGTCTTTATATGCTAATTGATCTAATTCTTTTATATCAAGTAAAAGGGTAGCGTTTTGTAATAGTTGTAAACCAAGTATAGGAACATAATTTTTTTTGCCGT
>JAEEXX010000117.1 GCA_016287985.1 Candidatus Gastranaerophilales bacterium | reverse complement strand
TTAGAGGGCATGTTTTTAGGATTTATTCTTGTTAACCTTTATATAATTTTGGATAAGTTTTTTAGCAGGTAACACAATAATATTAAGCTAATTTGTATAATTTATTAGCTATTTCGTTGTTTTTGGCTTTTACCATAACCTCATCAGCTCCAATTTCAAACAAATGTCGTGCGGAATAATATCTTAACTGGTCTTCTGTACATAATTGATGCATTTGTTCTTCAAGTTTAGCACAGGGAGATTTAAGATATTCTTCTATTTTTACAAGCGTTTCTTTGTTAAAATCGAAGTTTAGTAAATTTTGATAAAGAGTATATTCGTTAATATTACCGCTGGATTTAATTAAAAGATGTTTTAAATTAAAGAAGTTAAGGGTTTCTAATTTCGCATCTTTAGGCGTTTTTGAATTCATTATTATTTCAATTAATTTATTTATGTCATATTCTGTTTTGTAATTATACTCTTTAGCTTCTTCTAAAATATCTTCTAGTATATTAATGTACCGTTCTTTGTAGTTTAGTATTATTTCACCATCTTTTCCGTTAACAATCCAAGTATTTGCGTGTTCTGCTCTAAGACTAAGGTTTTCTAACAGACGTTCCGTTCTTCCGTTTGGTGTGTATGAATGAAACATTGGTCGCATTTTATGACGTCTTAATAATTTATTAAACTTGTCAAACATTATATATCCGTTATTTTCTCCATATCTTTTGCCCCAAAGAGTACCAAATACTGTTGATTTTTGTTTATATCCTAATTTAGCAATAACATCATTTGTCACGTCATGCATATTTGCATTGGAAGTTTCAACTATTTTAACTCCTTTAAGTTTTTTAAATTCTTGTATTTTTCTTGCATAAGTAATTTTATATTTACCTTTTGGAATATCTGAATTATATCGAACTATTACAGAACCTTTTGGGATTCTTATTGAACCTCTTGAATATAAATCTGCAGCTACCCCTCCAACTATTTTATTTCCTTTTGTTTTAATAGTTTTTGCAAAAGGCATGATTATTGCAAAATTACTAAATATCCACTCTCCCAATGTATGTGAATCAACAGCATGATTGACCGCAAAATGCACACTGTTTCTTGTATAACCAATGGCATCTTTTGTCGATTTAATAATACCGTCTATTGGGGCAAAATCTGTTAGGTGAACAAGAGCCAAACCGTCTTCATTAAAAAAGCCAAATTTATCAAATAAACTATGTTTTTTAGCAAATGAAAATATTTTCTTGCTTTCTGCATCAATCAATTTTGAATTAAATACTTTTGATAAAACTCTTTGTAATCTCATGAAAATTTATCCTTTATTCCCCTATATTTATATAAAGTATTTTTCTTATCAAAAATTGCGTTTTTTACAAAATATTTAAGGTAAACTTTTTTTACAAAATATCCTCTGTCATGGGATTTTTTTGGGATTTCACGATATAATATTATCTGTTGGGTAAAGGAAGAGAATGATGGGAACTTTTGATCTTACCGATTATAATTTTTATTCAAGCCGAGTCGATATGGAAATCATAACCGCTATTGTCGATGCTTTGAAAGAAATTTTGGAGGAAGACAGCAAGCAGGAACAGCCATTGTTTTTGAAGGTTGCGGACGGCTTTATCATGAATATTGCAAGAAGGGTTGTTCAGGAAAAGAAGAAAACGTTTCTTATCGGTATAACTGGAGAAAGTGCCTCCGGAAAAACTGTTTTTGTTGATAATACAATTGAAGCGGTAGTTCGTGAGAAAAAAGAAGGAATTTATACGGTTGTCAGGTGTGATGACTATTACAAAGATACTTCCAAAGAGCTTATTGAAGCCGGTAGTTATGATGCGTTGTTCAAGACCGGTTTTAGCTTTGATACACCTGATGCGATTGATTTGGGATTAATGAAAGAGCACTTAATAGCACTTAAAAATATGGAAACGGTTACTTCTCCTCGCTATGATTTTGTTACTTGTGTATCAAATCCTGACGGAGATGTTAAAAATCCGGCCAAAGTTATTCTTACGGAAGGTTTGTATGTCTTAGATGAAAGTCTTAGAGATATAATGGATGTCAAGGTTTATGTATTTACACCACTTGAAGTTATAAAGGAGCGTTGGTATAAGAGAGCTGTCTCTCGTGGTAAAACCGGTGAAGCGGCGGATTTGCAGTTTAAAAACGTAAATGAAACAGCGCAGCAATATATTCGTCCGACTTATCAAATAGCTGATTGTATAATTAACGGTATGGTTGATAAAGAGTATATTAAAGTTATCACTGACAGAATTATGCGTAAACTTGCGGAAATATGTTCCGGAGGCTAAGAGCAAATATAAAAACAAAAATTGAACTTATTCCCTCGCCATACGGGAGAGGGTTAGGGTGAGGGGGTAAATAAGAAATGTTTGAATTAAAGGCTCAAATGTATTTTGCGGCAGCACACCATTTACTGAATTATGAGGGTGAGTGTGAAAATCAGCATGGGCATAATTGGCTTGTTGAGGCTTATGTAATAGGTAATGAACTTGATAAAAGCAATATTTTAATAGATTATAAAGTCCTAAAAAGAGAGTTAAAATCTGTTCTTGATTTGCTGGATCACAAAGATTTAAACGAATTGCCTTATTTCAAGGGAATTAGTCCGAGCAGTGAAATAATTTCTCAATTTATTTATAAAAAGCTTAGAGAAAAAATCAGCATTTTGTCTAAAATTTCTGTTTGGGAAACTCCGACATCTTGTGCTACGTATTATGAAAATTAATGAAGGGAATGTATGCATTTATTACAAGCGGTATTAATGGGGATAATTCAAGGATTGAGCGAATTTTTGCCAATTTCAAGTTCAGCGCATCTTGTTTTTACCTCTAATTTTTATAAGGTTTTTAAAAATATTGATATTTCTGATGTTTCATCGCAAGAGGTGTTTCTCGATATAATGCTTCATTTTGGAACTCTGATTGCAGTTTTAGTATTTTTCAGAAAAGATATCTTAAGGATTATTAGAGCTTGTATATCTGGTTTTAAAAACAGAGATTTTAATAATCCGGATTTTAAAATTGGATGCTATATAATTATAGGAACTATTTTAACTGCATTAATTGCTGTACCTCTGTGTGAAATATCCGAAATGCTCGTATTTATGCCTGCCGGAGTAGGAATATTTCTAATAATTACAGGTTTTATTTTATTATTCAGTGAATGGTTATCCAAAAAACATTTTGAAAAAAAAGACATATCATTAAAAAGTGCGATTTTAACAGGTTTGGCACAAGGGCTTGCTTCTCTTCCGGGTTTTTCGAGATCAGGACTTACGATTGCTGCAGGTTTAATTACCGGCAGTGACAGATTAACAGCGGCAAGATATTCATTTTTGCTTTCAATACCTGTTATCCTGGGTGCATCTATGATTTATCCGCTTGTAAAAATAAATCCTATTGATATGAGTGGTTTTAATTGGTTTGCTATTGTCGTTGGTACAATAGTGTCAAGTGTTGTCGGATATTTTTGTATAAAATATTTTCTCAAATTCTTAGCAAAATTTTCGCTTGCATTTTTTGGATATTATTGCATTGCTATGGGAATTTTGGCGTATTGGTTCTTTATAGGTAAAGTTTAAATTATGGGAGTATGATTATGGAATTAAATAAGTACATTGAGCATACGTTGTTAAAACAAGATGCAAAAAAGTCTGAGATAATTAATTTGCTTGATGAAGCAAAAAATTTTAATTTTTTTGGGGTATGTGTAAATCCGAGTTTTGTTAAATTGGCAAAACAGTATCTAAAAGATACTAATATAAAAGTGGTTACTGTTGTAGGTTTTCCTTTAGGACAGACTACTTGTGAATCAAAAGTCCTTGAAACAATTGATGCAGTTAAAAACGGCGCTGATGAAATCGATATGGTTTTAAATTGCGGTAAACTCAAAGATGGAGAATACGATTATATAGTAAATGAAATTTCTGCTATAAAAACTGCCTGTCAGAATAAAAAATTGAAAGTTATTTTAGAAACGGACTTACTCACGAAAGACGAGATTAAAACTGCATGTGAACTCTGCATAAAAGGCGGAGCCGATTTTGTAAAGACTTCAACAGGTTTTGTCAAAAATGGAGTCGGAGCAAAAGCGGAAGACGTAAAACTTATGTATGAGACAGTGCATGCGGCAGGGTTAGGGGTTAAAGCATCAGGCGGAATAAGAGATAAAGAAGCTGCTCTAAAAATGGTAGAAGCAGGCGCGGTAAGATTAGGAACCAGTTCCGGTGTAAAAATCTGCGAATAGTTTATTATGTATTTTATAAATACCGTTGTTATAATTGAGCTTGCGTGAAAAACGAAGTTTTTCAAACGGTTTTGGGAGTAAATATTTATAGATTATTCTAAAGGTTGGAAAGTAAAGCAGAAAAGTTTCCGCGCTATTCTGCACCCTCAATTTGTACAATATTTTGTATTTGTGTAAATTCTATTTAAAAAGAGTGCTGTATTATTTTTCAATTTAGATAGCAAATTAATTTTTTATGAGTTTTATGATAGTTAGTTCTGTTTGTGAAAATTTGAGTTTATAGTCTTATAATTAAATATAACGACTTTTGAAAGCAGTAATCTCAAAAAGGAGTAATATGTCAGTCAGTATCAATAATTTTTCAAAACCATTATGTTCAGCGTTTATTGGACTACAAACAAGTTTTCCTCCCCCAAGAGTTTTAGAACATAGTATTGATTCCGGCAAAAGGTCTATAGAAAATATATTACAATCAGAATTTATTTTTAATACAAATATTAAGAGAATAACTTCTGAAACAGAATTTGATTACGTGTTAGCAAGACTAAAAAGAGACCGTTCCTGGAAAGGCGGATGGTGGAATATAGACCATGCTACAAAATTTGAACAAGCCATTATACCTTATACCGGTGAACAAGACATAAGTGCTCATTTAAATTGGTATATGTATAGTGGAAATATCGTGAATCCAAATATTTCAGAAGAAATAACAAGAGAGTATATTCGTGCTATGTGTTATGCTTTGCCGGAAATAGACAAAGTATATGGGAAATACACAGGAATAGTTTATCGATGCGGATATATGGAAAAGATGCCGAAAAGCTTTGTTTCAACAACTAGTGATCCAATGGGATTAAGATATATAATCCATACAAGAGAGGATTATCGTCAGCCTTTTTATATAGTATACACCAATGATGGACATAGAATTGAAGACATGCAAAAAAAACTCGGGTGCAGATATCAATGTGAACATGAAATAATATTATCATCAGGTACGCAGTATGAAGAGGTTACTA
>JAEEXX010000014.1 GCA_016287985.1 Candidatus Gastranaerophilales bacterium | reverse complement strand
AACAAAAAAACAACAGCAGGAAGTTAGCAGGAAGTTGAGGAAGAAGGACGCCTTGCCGGACACAAAAAAGACGTTGACGCGATAAAAAAAGATCTGCTGGATACTCTGGCTCTCGGACATAATATAATCATAGGATATACATTCCCGGATCCGAATAACGATAACAAACTCGCCGGACATGAAATTACAATTGTAGGCGCCAAAACTGACAGAAACGGTAAAATAATGTTCATATGTCAAGATTCTGATGACGAATACGACAGACCTATTATGATGCCTGAATCGTTTTTAATTCCTGCAATACATCATGCCGGGCTTCCGGATGAAATAGCTTCCAGAGATGCTCAATACGAAGATAGCTGGAAAATTTACGTTGACGAATACGAAGAGCAGAAAAAAGGGGCATAGGATTTTAAAATAAATTTTTCTGTTTCCATTAAAACAGCTTTACTAATTTGTGAATATTTACTGTTGTAGTCTTCATAACATACTGATTTAAAACTCATCGTCTGTTGTTTGATTTGTGACAATTTCACTAGAGTTACCTTTCCTTATAAGGCGATAAGCCGTATAACCGCCAATCCCTGCAATAATTAAACCAATTGCTACAGCCGGATATTTTTTACTCTTTTCATCATTTTCAATATTTTTTTGTGCACCTAAAATATATTGTTTGAATTTCTCTGACATTGAATTTTTAAACTCATCTTTCCCGGTAGAATGTTGTTTAATTATCTCCTTAATTCCCTTATCAAGCTCACCTTCTTTTACAGAAACAACTTTTCCTATTAATCCGAAAGTTTCACGTAAAATATCTAATTTAGGATTCTTTCTTTCAATGATAATGCTATAGAATGGCATATCCTTCAATTTTTTAATAAATCCGCAATTTTCTAATTCCTGTTTTAGTTTATTATTTTTTCCTAAAAAAACATCTTTCAAGCACAATAGTTTTTTATTCATATCCGAATCGAAAAATTCCTTACAATTTGACTCTTTTTTACAAATTTCTAAATCTTTTAAATCAATATATTCGAGCGGATTTAACATTTCAAAATCATTAGGGCCATCACCTGCAACAATTATAATATCCCCTGATTTAACAGCATTTTTTAATGCTTCTTTAGTATCATAAAGTTTAGTTAAGGCTCCTCCATTTATCTTTGGTGTTATACTGCAGCGATTTCTATAATAATTACCGGCATTTGCCGCTTCCCAGCTCATATCATATTCAACATTTTGCTGTCTTAAATACTCTTTAATCTCATTCATGAAATTGTCATATATATAATTTTTTTCCGAACAAAAACCGTAATCAGGTGAAAATATTAAATTAATTTTCAGGTTGCCGTCATTTCTGGAGCCTATTACATAATCAACTACCGGTTTTTCATGCTGTTGAATTATACCGTCATTAACAGGCATCTTCATCCATTCATCAGGATTAAGTTTTCCTTTACTAAACAAAGAGTTATTGCCATAATCTCTCACGGAATTTTCACTATCAGCTTCTACCATCCTTAATTGATATTTCGCCGATAAATCCTTTATAAAAGTTTTAATTTTTTTACCGTCCCAGTTTGTCAGTTTTTGAATCTCCGCTTCCTTTACCAGGTCAGGCTCACAATATTCAAATGGAAAAATTCCATCTTTATAAAAAGTAATGTTATCACCTAACCTCACATATTCATCACTGCCATTCTTTGCTATAAATGTTTCAGGAATCGGAAGCTGAAAGTTCCTTAATTTCAATAGATGAGAAATCGCTTCATATTCGCCAAAAGTTCTGCCGGTAGTTATATGAAAATGAATATCGCCTTCTGTTGCATCAAAAAAGTTTTTCATTTTATGACAATAATCAATCATATATTTATTTTCGCCTTCAATATGAAGCGAATGATGTTTTGCAGGACAATAAGTACCGTCAAAATCAGAGTACACATGAACCTTTCCGGCTTTAAAATTGGGAACATTATTAATTGGAAATATTCTCATCACACACCCTTTGCGGAAATTATATAACACAAATATTTGTATTTCAAGCTTTTTACCTAACCAAAATTTTTATAAAATATCTGCAAAAAGTTTGTAAAATGTTTGACACATTTAACTTTTTAGTGTGTAATTGTAATACAGTGGAATTTTGTGTCCATTTTGGGGAGAATATTTAATGTACATTAAGCAGCTCGAAGTCGACAACTTTAAATCGTTTGCTAATAAAGTTGAAATACCTATGTTAAAAGGATTTACAACGATATCAGGGCCGAACGGCTCGGGAAAAAGTAACATTATAGACAGTATTCTTTTTGCACTCGGGCTCTCGACCTCAAGAACTTTGCGAGCTGAAAAACTTTTTCACTTAATTTCTACATACAATAAAAGAAACGAAGCCTATGTAAAAGTAACATTTGGGGATACAGGTGAAGGTGATTTTTCCGTTGCAAGAAGAATAAGAAAATCTTCTCAAGGTTTTAATAGTATTTATTATCTGGATGATAAAATAGTCACATTATCTGATATTCATTCCAAACTTGAAAAATTCAATATAACCCCAAACAGTTATAACGTAATGATGCAGGGCGATGTGATGTCAATTACCAACTGCACCCCTAATGAACGAAGAAAAATTATTGATGAAATTGCAGGCGTTGCTGATTTTGACAGAAGAATAGAACAAGCTACCAATGAACTTGAAACTGTTGAGAAAAGAGTTATTAATTCTACTTTGATTTTAAATGAAGTAAATATTCGACTTGAACAACTTAATGAAGAACGAGAAGTAGCACTCAAGTACCAAAAATTAAAAGATGAAAAAACAAGTTTAGAAAGCCAAATTAATGCAGTTAAGTTCTTTGATATAAGAAGAAATCTGGAAAAGGCTCACGAAAATATTCTTGAATTTACAAAAAAGAAAAAAGAAGAAGAAATCAAAGCAAATGATTTAGAAGAACAATTAAAACTTATACGTGAAAAATATGAAGAGATTTCTTCCACTATTAAAGAAAAAGGGGAAAATCACCAGATTGAACTAAAACAGCAGGCAGAAGAGATAAAAGGAACCATTTCCAGAAAAAATTCGTCAATCGTTTTTGCAGACAAACAGATTCAGGACAATCTTAAGTCCATCGAAAATACCAAAAACGGTATTGAAACTCAAAAAGACAAAATAAAAGAAACAGAACTTAAAATATCACTTACCAAAGATAATATTAAAGAAATTGAATTAAAAATCGAAGAACAAAAATCTGTTTTAAATAGAATCCTTGAAGATATGTCAGGACTTAATGAAACCGCCGAAAAACATATCGAAAAACGCAACAATCTGCGCAAAGCTCTTGAAAATGAACAGGATAAAGAAACTAAACTTATCCAGAAGCAGGCTCCTTTAGAGGCTGAACTTTCCGGAAAGAAAAAACAACTTGAGGATTCAAAAAACAAATTAAAAGAATTAGAAGAATTTAAGGCTAATTTTAGTGAAACAAAATCTTCAAAAGAGCTTTTGATAGAACAATTAGGAAAAGAACTTGACGATTTCAAAATTATCCTTAAAAAAACTATTGATGAACTGGACAAAACTAAAAATGAAATCACAGATTTGGACTATGACTTGCAGGCTGCACGCAAGAAGATTTATATGCTTGAAGCAGCTAGAGATGCGAATGAAGGCTCTGCCCTCGGACGTGCGGTTGATACAATTGTAAGCGCAAACTTAAGAGGTGTACACGCTCCGCTTATGAAACTGGGCAAGGTAGACGAAGAGTATTCTACCGCATTGGAAATCGCAGTCGGTGCCAGAATGGCTCACATTGTTGTTGATGATGAACATACTGCTGCAACATGCATTGAATTCTTGAAGTCTTCTAACGCAGGCAGAGCTACCTTTGTACCTCTCAATAAAATAGTCAGATGTCCTAAAAGCCTTAATCTCCCGAAAGATAAAGGGGTTATTGACTTCGCTATCAATCTCATTGATTTTGATGACGAATACCTTAATGCCTTTTATTATGCGGTTGGGGAAACACTTGTTGTTGAAGATAGAGAAACTGCGAACAAACTTATCGGAAAATACAGAATGGTTACTCTGTCAGGAGATTTATTTGAAAAATCAGGCTCAATAACAGGCGGTGCCGTTAAAAAAACCGGTTTGAGATTTTCTCAAAATACTGACAGTGAAATTGACACTTACAAAACAAGATTAAAAGAAATGGAAAGCAAGTATAACGGATTGCTTTCTAAGCGTTCATCTTTGGAAGAAAAGATGGAGGATGTGAGAAATAAATACTCTGTTTCAACCACGGAATTTAATAAAGCAAAACTTGAACTTGCCGGTTTGGAAACAAATTTTGCAAATACACAAAAAGATATTGATGAAAAGCAAGAATTTATTAAAATAACGCAGCCTGAAATAACAAAACTCGAAAAAACGCTTGATAAACTTGAAGAAGAACATATACAAATATCAGAGAAAATGACAAGTATTCAGTCCGAAATTTCGGAAGTTGAAAAGCTTATGAATGATACTGATTTAAAAGATTTGAAAGAAAAAACTTCCGGTGTTGAAGCTGAAATTAAGCGTTATGAAAAAAATAAAGCTGATGCCCTTAATGAAATTGAAGGCTGCACACAGCGCATTGATTTTATAAATACAACCATAAAGACTTATAATGAAACTATTGAACGTGCATTATCAGCAAATAAAGAACTTGAAGTCGATAAAATAAAATTTACGGAAGAAATTAAAGAATTAAACACTCAACTTGAAGAACTGGAAGTAAAAATTAAAGAAATAACAGACAAGCTCGGAGAACTTCTGAACCAAAGAGATGAAATCAACAAGGATTTGGTTAATTTAGAAACGCAAAAGAATCTAAAGCAATCTGATATTGAAAAAATAGGTGAACAGATAGAATCGTTTAAAGCTCGCAGACGTGAACTTGAACCTATCTTGGAAGAAACCCAAAAAACGCTTGAAAATGCCGGTATCAATATAAATGAACTTACTCCGACAGAAATGTCTATAGAGGAAATAACTGCTAAGATTCAACATTTGGAAAAACGAATGGATGAACTCGGTGCGGTAAATATGCGAGCACTTGAAGAATTTGAAAGAGTTTCCTCCAGACAAGAAGAATTACAGACCCAAATAGAGACATTGAGCACGGAAAGAGGTCAAATACTTGATAGAATGAAGGGCTATGAAGATTTAAAGAAAGAAACCTTCATGAAAACATATAATGCAATAAGCGAACAATTTAAAGATATTTTCCACAAACTTTCGGACGGAGAAGGTTCTTTGATACTGGAAAATGAAAACAACCCGTTTGAAGGCGGACTTGATATTGAAGCACAGCCCAGAGATAAAAAGAAACAACGGCTTGCAGGTATGTCAGGAGGAGAGAAGGCTTTAACCGCTCTATCTTTCGTATTTGCAATTCAAAAATACATGCCGGCACCATTCTACGCTTTTGATGAAGTTGATGCGAGTTTAGATGGTATAAATGTCGAAAAGCTTGCACATATAGTGCAATCGCAGGCAGAAAAGACACAGTTTATTGTTGTGAGCCACAGAAAGCCTATGATTGAATCTGCTAATCGTACAATTGGCGTTACACAAAAAGAAAAAGGTATTTCAAAGGTTACAGGAGTAAAGCTAAGAGATTAATTTTTACAAATTTAGTTACATAATTGCCCATTTGCAGTGTTTGTGATAATATCAAGAAAAATAATGAGATACAAGAATAATAAGGAGTGTTTATGATATCAGTAAACGATTTAAAAAACGGTTTGACTCTTGAACTTGATAATGGTCTGTGGACTGTTGTCGAATTTCTTCATGTAAAACCCGGTAAAGGTGCAGCTTTTGTAAGAACAAAACTCAAAAATGCTGAAACAGGTAACGTTATTGAAAGAACATTCAGAGCGGGTGAAAAAGTTGCAAAAGCAATGTTGAACCGCAAAGAAATGCAATATTTATACAAAGAAGGTAAAGAATTTGTAATGATGGATATGGAATCATATGAACAATTACAATTAAGTGAAGACCAGGTAGGAGATGGGGTTAAATACCTTAAAGAAAATATGGTGGTTCAAGTTTTAACTCACGACTCTCGAATTATAGGTGTTGATATTCCTGCTCACGTTGAACTTGAAGTTATTGATACACCTCCCGCAGAAAAAGGAAACACCGCACAGGGTGGTACAAAACCGGCGACACTGGAAACTGGCGCTGTTGTTAATGTTCCATTCTTTGTATCAAATGGGGATATAATCCGTGTAGACACCAGAACCAATGAGTATCTTGACCGTGTATAAATATAACATATTTATTTGGTCACGGAGGTAATATGAGAATCGAAACAAACTATATAGAAAAACTTGCCAAAATAATCAACGATAACGGATTGACTGAAATCTCACTTGAAGACGGAGAACAGGCCATTACAATAAGAAAAGATGCACCTGAAGTAGTTAATGTGGCAGCTACAGCGGTTCCTGCAGTGACAACAGCAACTTCAAATATTCAAGAAACACCTTCGACAGAAGAATCCGTAAAGTCCGCTCAAAAAGGCAAAGCCATAACATCTCCAATGGTAGGAACATTCTATGCATCATCTTCCCCAGAATCGGAACCGTTTGTAGAAGTAGGTTCCGAAATAAATGAAGGAGATGTAGTTTGTATTATTGAAGCGATGAAATTAATGAATGAAATCAAATCCGAACACTCGGGAAAAGTTACGCAAATTTGCGTCAAAAATGGCGACCCGATTGAGTATGGTCAAATTTTGATGTATGTGGAGTAAAGTTAATAAGAGCAAAGTTAATAAGTTAATAAGCTCTTTTTCTTATTCACTTATTAACCTATTAACTTATTAACTTTAGGAGAATTTATGTTCAAACGAGTATTAATAGCAAACAGGGGAGAAATTGCAGTCAGGGTAATAAGAGCATGCCGTGAACTAGGAATTCCTACGGTAGCGGTTTATTCTGAAGCCGATGCGAATTCTCTTCATGTAAGGCTTGCGACTGATGCATTTTGTATCGGCCCTGCTCCCAGTGTAGACAGCTATTTAAGCATACCCGCAATAGTTGCAACAGCCCTTGCTACCGGTTGTGATGCAATACATCCGGGCTATGGTTTCCTGTCCGAGAGAGCAGAATTTGCAGAAATATGCAAAATGCACGGTATAAAATTTATTGGACCGTCGGTTGAATCAATGAGAAAAATGGGTGACAAGGCATCTGCCAGAAAAACCATGATAGAAAACAATGTCCCTGTAACGCCGGGAACAGGGATTCTGCGGAATGCTAAAGAAGTGAAAGATTTTGCTCATAAAGTAGGTTATCCGATTATACTTAAAGCCACTGCTGGTGGTGGAGGTAAAGGTATGAGAATTGTCCGTTCCGACAATGAAATCGAAACGAATTTCTCACTATGCAGACAAGAAGCGGAAAAGTTTTTTGGGAATCCGAATGTTTATGCCGAAAAATACCTTGAAAACCCAAGACACATTGAAGTTCAAATCATAGGTGACTCTTTCGGTAACGTAATTCATTTAGGAGAAAGAGATTGTTCTATACAAAGACGTCACCAAAAACTATTGGAAGAAGCACCCTCTCCTGCCATTAATGAGGAGACCAGAAAAGAAATGGGAGCTGCTGCAATAAGAGCAGCGAAAGCCATAAACTACGAAGGAGTCGGAACTTGTGAATTTTTGCTTGATAGCGACGGCAAATGGTACTTTATGGAAATGAATACCCGTATTCAGGTAGAGCATTGCGTTACGGAAATGATTTCTCAGATTGATATAGTAAGAGAACAGATTTTGGTTGCTTCGGGAGAAAAGCTGAGTCATACACAAGATGATGTGTGTCTAAAAGGTCATGCAATCGAATGTAGAATTAATGCAGAAGACCCTGAAAATGATTTTATGCCATGCCCAGGAAAGATTGACGGATATTTTGCTCCGGGTGGTTTTGGAATCCGTGTGGATTCCCACGTATATCCGGGATACACAATTCCCCCTTATTATGATTCTATGATAGGAAAACTAATTTGCTGGGGAGAGAACAGAAAACAAGCAAGACGCAGAATGTATCAGGCATTGAAAGAATATGTCATAACAGGAATTAAAACTACGATTCCTTTCCATCAGAGCATAATCGAAGATGAAGTATTCAAAAGCGGTGAATTCAATACAGGGTTCATTGAAGACTTTTATAAAAGAAAAGAAAGTGAAACTTTAAAATCTGATTAGGAGTTTTATTATGAAGAAATTATTTATTCTAAGTTTATTGATATTTCCTCTAATTGCATTTGCAGAAGAAGATTTTGGCGTAAATGTTCCGGAATGGGAAGATTTTGCACCCAAAGCATTTGCTGATGTAAAAGAACCCAGAGGGTTGGGAAAATTTAATTTAACTACAAAGTATTGGTACGGACGCAGAGTAGAATTTGAGAACGCAAAAAGTGAATGCAAAGCGCTTGAAGCGAACGATGAAAGATTTAACTGCTATGAAGTTTTGAAAGTAAAACAATACAAACTTAATAACGATTATAATGCCAAAATTGAAGCTCAGATGAATGAACGTTCTGCTATTCCGGAAATGGGCTCCAAAACAGATACTATGCTCCCAATAAACGGATATTTCAACGGCATGACTAAATTTATGCCTAATGAATTACATTAATACTACTCACCGAAATAACTGTTTCGTCGACTAGTGTACGCATTTTTTATTTTATCAGATTCAATAATCAGAGTTGAATTATAAAATTCTTTCATTGTAATTTCTGCCTCCGTATGAGTTGAATTATCATTATCAAATAATCTTGATATAGCATAATAGTGAGCGGCCATTTCGTCAGCATCAATATATTCATCTCCGCTACTACCGTTTTTATTCACAATATCAAAATATTCTCTTGCTTTTGCTTTCTGTTCATCTGTCAATTCTGTTTGGCCAATATCTTTTGCTTCCAGAGCACAAAATTCGTCAAAATCTATCTTGCCATCACATGTACCATTATCATACAGTTCAATATAAGCCTGCCCTCTATTTTTGATAACATTAGCATAATTCTCCTTATCGTCATTGCGGACAACATTTTCAATATCTTTATCAACAATAACCACATCACAATTATTCATTTTATCAGCAAAGTCTTCATTAGATACAGCTGTATCCATATATTCTTCAAATTTTTCACCAAGTTCTAACTCTTTATCATGCCATTCAAGTGCCTTTAGGTACAAGTTCAAACGCTCTGCGATTTGATTATCACTCCAATCCGCATGTACTTTTTTATACAAATCATATTTTGAAACTAATTCATTTATATACTTAGAATTTTTGTTAAAACCTGTTCTTTGTGTTTGTATATAATTTACAACTTTATCTGCCTTTTGTTCAGGTGTAAGTTCATCTTTTCGATTTAAACCATCTGATTCATCAACAGGCATAGTTTCATCTACAGATTCCTCACTCTTGATTGAGGACATACCGCCGGCGAGCATTTGCGGGAGCATATTTACCATAGACATACCAACATTAGTTGCAGCAGAACTCCAAAACTGTCTTTGCTGTACTTGTTCCAAATGACTTATTTCGGACTTATTAGCACATAATTTAACCATGAAAAATGCTCTCTTAATTAACTACTATATAGTTAAAGTTAATTTTTGGTTATAAATTTCATTTAGAAAAAATATATTTACAATTCTTAATAATAAACCCAATTTCGAATATTCTATTAAGCAACGCCATTATTTAGCAAATCGTGAATATGAATTACGCCGATTGGTTTTGTTCCGTCAACCACAAACATATTGGTAATCTTCTTATCATGCATAATTTTTAATGCTTCTGCTGAAATCATATCTTTTGTTGCTGTTTTAGGATTTTTAGTCATTAAGTTGAATGCTTTTTCATTAAGAATCGAAGAGGAAAGGCATCTTCTCAAATCGCCATCTGTCAGCATACCTGTCAAATCACCATTTTGATTGATAAATCCGACACAGCCAAGACATTTCGATGTCATTTCAAGTAAAACTGCTTGCATATTTGCATTTTCATCAAGCAGAGGCATATCTTGTCCCGTGTGCATCAAATCCCCTACACGTTTTAAAATAGAACCCAATTTCCCGCCGGGGTGTCTTAAGTTAAAATCTTCTTTGGAAAAACCTTTCCTCTCAATAAGACCAACTGTTAAAATGTCACCTAAAACGAGAGTAGCCGTGGTAGAGCTTGTGGGAGCCAGCCCAAGCGGACATGCTTCTTCATATTTTGGGAGTTCCAATACAACATCCCCTGCTTTGCCTAAAGAACTTTCTGAATTCTTTGTTATTGCAATAATTTTTATCCCAAAGCGTTTACAATAGTTAATTATGTCAACGAGCTCACGGGATTCGCCACTATTTGATATAGCAATAACAACATCCGCCTCAGTTATCATTCCCAAGTCGCCATGACTTGCTTCGGCGGGATGAACAAAAAATGAAGGAGTGCCTGTAGATGCAAGCGAAGCAGCTATCTTCCTGCCAATATGGCCGGATTTTCCCATGCCCGTTACAATTATTCTACCCGGAGCATTTTGCATTAAATCAAGTGCTTTTGTAAGATTTGACAGAGCAACAGAGTCTTTTAATCCGCTAATTGCTTCTATTTCCGTATTAAGAGTTCTCATGGCAGATTCTCTGTCAGATAACTCTTTTTTATTAATAATTTCTTCAACTGCCGCAGCCATCTTTTACTCCTTAAACTTAACAACAACTAAATAATACTACAAAAGTATGTCTACAGCAAAAGAGAATGCGGGAAAGTTAAAAAATTAGTTAGTTTATATTACCTGACTGTTTATTGTTTTACGGATTATAATTATGTTTAATAATTGACATAGGAAAGGAGATGTTACTATGGGAGAAGAAAAACAAAAAAAATGGTTGAAAATTTTGGGAATTATAATACTTGGTTTCATAATGATATTTTTTGCGTTTTATGTAGCAGTTACAATAGCTTTGCACCAAATGCTTGATCCTGTATACAATTCAAAACAAATTGATAAAATTATAAAGCAGCAGGAAAAAAATTTTGAACGTTTTGAAGAAGAGCTTTCAGAACATCCTTTTCTTCCCAAAACACGTCCAATGCTGGTGAATTTAGTCAAAGAAAACAATGAATATAAAATTATAGTTGATTTAAAACCGTTGGAAGGCAACGAAAACGGAGTGAATGTAAAGATAAAAGATAATGTTATTTCGATTAACGGCGAACTGGACAAGACAACACACAGAGGGGAAGAAATTTTAAACTTTTCGCAATCATACTATTTGGATGAAAAACTTTTAACCGATAAAATTACCAAGGAAAAAATAAAAGACAAATATATTATAACGGTTCCGTTTAAAGATTAATCATTTGTAATTAATCCTAAAGTATTATTTTGTTACAATTTGTAATAAACCCTAAAATCATTGCAATTAGTGAGTTTCCGATTGGGCAAATAATATTTTGGTATTAGAAAGTATACAAAAATTATTTATTGTGTGGTATATTATTGTATAATTGATGAGAACTATCTAGTTCTTAAGTAGTACACACAATAATAAGGTTTAAAAATTATGACATTACCAAACGTAGCTTATTTTTCAATGGAAATCGCAATGGACCAATCTTTGAGTACTTATTCCGGTGGGTTGGGTTTCCTGGCAGGTTCACACATGCTTTCAGCAGGATATTTGCAAATGCCAATGGTCGGAGTAACAATTTTGTGGTCGTATGGTTATTATGACCAACGAATTGACCACTCAGGCAATGTTGAAGTTGCTTATATCAGAAAATATTATGATTATCTTGAAGACACAGGAATTACCGTAAATGTTGATACCTTTGGCGAGAAAGTTAAGGTTAAAGCATACAAGGTTAATCCGGAATTATTCGGAACATGCCCTGTATATCTTTTGACTACTGATATTGACGGAAACAGTGACTGGGCTAAGAGCATTTCTCACAGATTATATGACGGTAATGAAAAAATAAGAATCGCTCAAGAAACTATCTTAGGTATTGCAGGTATCAGAGTACTCCAAGCAGCAGGTTATAATTTTGATGTTGTTCATATGAACGAAGGTCATGCGCTTCCGGCTGCATTTGAACTCTTAAGACAATACAACGGCGATTTAGAAGAAGTTAAAAAGAAAACCGTATTTACAACTCACACTCCTGTTGCTGCAGGAAACGAAGTACATTGGGTTGATACACTTCTTGAAGGCGGTTTCTTCTCAGGTGCATCGAGAGAAACAGCCATTAAATTAGGCGGGGAAAACTTCTCTCTGACAGTTGCCGCATTAAGAATGTCAAGAATCGCAAACGCTGTATCTCAGCTTCATGGACTTGTAGCAAATAAGATGTGGGAATGGGTTGAAGACAGATGCCCAATCAGAGCTATCACTAATGCTGTAAATCTTCAATACTGGCAAGATAAGAGAATTGCTCTAAATCAAAATAATCCTGAAAAGCTGCTTGAAGTTAAGCGTGAAATGAAAGCAGAGCTTTTCAAATATATTGCGAATGTTGCAGGTAAGAGGTTTAATCCGGATGTATTGACTATCACTTGGGCAAGAAGATTCGCTGATTATAAACGTGCATGGTTGATTTTGATGGATAAGGACAGAATCGGGAAATTACTTGATGCTGACAAGGTTCAAATCATATTTGCCGGTAAATTCCATCCGGATGATGTTATGGGTAAAGAAATGTTCAATAAGCTTTTGAACCGTTCTCACTCATTAAAGAATGTTGTTGTTCTTCCGGGGTATGAATTACAATTATCGGGTATGCTAAAAAGAGGTTCTGATATTTGGTTGAATACACCTTTGAGACCTTTTGAAGCTTCGGGAACTTCAGGCATGTCCGCTAATATGAACGGTACATTGCATTTATCAATCTTCGACGGTTGGACTGTTGAAGGCACGTTTAACGGAATCAACGGCTATACTGTTGAGTATGAAGGTCTTGATGACGATATGCCGTGGGAAGAAAGACATTGGAAAGACCATGAATGTGTAATGGATATTATTGAAAATCAGATAATACCTACTTACTATAACAATAAGACAGAATGGGCAAGATTGATGAGACAGGCAATCAGAACATCTGAAGCTTACTTCAATTCTGACCGTATGGTTATTGAATACTATAACAGATTGTATAATCCTATAGCTCACGATGATTGTTCGGCTGGCGAAAAGAGAAAAGAACTTAATGTTTCTGAAACACCGACATTTGATGCTTGGACTTATTCAAATATTAAGTAATTCATTTTATATAAGGTTAAAAAAGAGAATGTCTTAGGACATTCTCTTTTTTAATTGGACATTTGATAACTTTTGAACTATTCTGAATTATAGAATTTTGGAGGCTTGTAAAATGGATAACTGTGTTTTTTGTAAAATAATAAATGGTGAATTTGGAACTGAATTTGTATACGAAAATGAGTATGCCGTTGTATTTAAAGATATAAACCCAAAAGCGGAGGTTCATCTTCTTGTTGTTCCTAGAAAACACGTAGAATCATTAAATGAGCTCGATGATGAAGCTTTATTAGGTAAATTAATGATGGCAGTGAAAGATGTTACTAAAAAACTCGGTATAAAATCTTATAAAACATTGATTAACACAGGAAAAGAAGCAGGACAGGAGGTTTTTCACCTGCATATACACATATTGAGTGGACAAATGCACTTTTAAAATAGGAGAATATAAAATGACAGAAACAATAGTTTTACAAGGTGTTGATAAGGAACAAAAAATTTATAAAGAAATAACCCCAGGTGGTTATGGGATTGCAATAAAAACCAAAGACATTCTCTTCTCAGAGCAATCTGACTTTCAAAAAGTTGAAATTTTTGATACTGATTCGACTTTAGGGAGAGTGCTTACCCTTGATGATTTAATGATGACGACAGAAGGCGATGAATGGCATTACCATGAAATGATAGCGCACATTCCAATGATGCATCACAAGTGTCCCAAAACGGTTCTTGTAATCGGCGGAGGTGACGGCGGAACAGTAAGAGAAGTTCTGAAACACGATACTGTTGAGAAGGTTGTACTTTGTGAAATTGATGGCATGGTTATAGATGCTTGTAAAAAGTACCTTCCGACAATATCCTGCCAGCTTGATAACCCTAAATGCGAAATCCTTGTAGAAGATGCAATTGAATATATTAAAGGCAAAAAAAATATGTTTGATATTATTCTGATTGATTCAACAGACCCTATGGGTCCCGGAGAAGGCTTGTTTACAGATGAATTTTATACAAATGTTAAAAACTCTTTGAAGGAAGGCGGAATTATGGTTGCGCAATCAGAATCACCATTCGCAAATCCTAACGAGATTAAAAATATGTATACACAACTTAGAAGAGTTTTTCCGATAGTTTCAACATATACATCTAATATACCGACGTATCCCGGCGGATACTGGGCATGGGCTTTTTGTTCGGAAACGGTTAAACCGCTTTCATACTGGGATGCAAGAAGAGGGGAAAAAATTACAAAGAGCTGCAAGATTTATAACAAAGAATACCACGAAGCTCGTTTTGCACTCCCGAATTATTTGAAAGAATTGGTCGGCTAGCAGTAAAAACTACCTTCCATTGGGAAGAGGTATCGTGAAGTGATAAACAAGTCGACAGTTCACTATCTCTCAATGAAGTTGACAAGAAAAGTATTATTAACTAAATAATAAAAACAAGAGGGCGGTTATAAAAACCGCCCTCTTGTTTTTATGTTTCGAATACTTAACTATTCGTATATATATCCGTTTGTAAGGTCAACCTTGATTGGAGCAAGCAATCTCAAGTTAACAATGTCACCTTTTTTTCCAGTTACTTGTTTACCTTTGAATAATCTTCTCCAGAATCCGATATTCTGAGGATCAAGAGTTGCCACACCATATACCATTACAGCCTGGTCATTCGGTGTAACAAGAAGTTCATTCTTAAGAATTACTTCGCCTTGTTGTTTAAATACCTTTCCTCTTTGAACGTATTTTACTTGTCCTTTCATTTCGCTGTTTTCTGAAATTAAAAGATATTTTTCTCTTGTTACATAATTGTTAGGTGTTACGGCTGTATAAGCATCAGCGACATTAGAGATGTCAGAACCTACAACTGATGTTAATTTAATCGGGAATATAGTTCCTGCCGGGATAACACCGATTGACCCTTGAACTTTTACATTGTCAACAATGAAACCGTCAGCAGTTCTTTTTTGCATAACTTCAGCTAATTTATCATTTGGATTAAGTTTAGCTTCCTGCATCATTCTGTAAAGTAACATAGCGACTTCTGCCCTGTTCATAGGACGATTAGCCTGCATAGTTCCTTCGCCGCCCGGCATTATAACGTCGAGATTTAGCAGATGTGATTTAGCAGCTGCCATCAAGAACCAAGCCGGCATTTGAGTATAATCTTTGTATGCTTTTGAACAAACATCTGTTGCTCTTTGTTCACTTATGTTGCTTGAAGCAATAGCATTAACCGCTAAATTGATAGCTTCTGCTCTCGTAACAGGGTCAAACGGTCTGAATGCTTCACCTTTTGAATCAGGTATTAAGTTGAAATAAACAGCTTTTTCGATAATGTTATATGCCCAAAAATCTCTTGTTATGTCAGCAAAATGTATATCCTGAGAAACATTTGTGTGTTCTTGTCCCAAAGATTTTATTGCCATTGAAGCAAATTCTGCTCTTGTAACAGGAATTTCAGGTTTATAAGTCCCATCAGGGAAACCTACAACAACACCGATTTCTGTTAAAAACTTAATTGATTGATATGCCCAATGATCTTGGTCCATATCAGAATAAAATGCATGTGCAGGACTACTTACCATTGCTAATATAGCAAGCGCAAATACCCCTTTCATTATTTTTTTGAACATTGATTGTCCTCCTTCTGTACCTTATACTTCCATTATTGTTTACATGTTATATTAAATATGAACTTATTGCAATTTATTTTAACAAAACTACATAAATAAAAGTTTCTTAGCAAAATTATTTTTTTTGTGTTTTAGAATAATCAGCAAGGGAATGAATTAATGCGAATTAATACCCAAAATTACATATCTTTTCAACGAAGGCTTACTGATTCAGAAATAGCCGAATATTCAGCTGTTCTAAAAGAAGCTAAAGAAAAAGTCGGGAATAAGGGGCATTCTCTGCTTATTATGCCGTCTTCTTCGCTGCCAAACAGTTTGAATAATAACATGGGCTGCGGAAACATGCTTACTAAAGAGAGCGGAGAATTTTTTGATTTTGCAAAGCTTTATTGGGGAATAAATTATGTTCAGCTTTTGCCCGAAGGTCAATATTCTCAAATTGGTAATGTTGTTAACCCTTACTCAGGTTCATCCTTAGATTTAGGATTACAGTTGATTAATCCTGAACTGCTTGATACAGATGAATATGCTCATATATTGAGTAAAGAAGATATCCAAAAAATCATTAATTCAAATACAAAGCCTAACAAAGATATATGTATAAATTTTGAAAATACAATTTCGAAAGATTCTCCGACAGAAAAAGCGTTGAGAAAAGCTTTTGATGAATTAATTAAAGAAGATAATGAAGAAAAGAGAAAATTATTAAAGGAATTTGAAAAATATTCCACCGAAAACAAAGACTGGCTTGAGGGAAAATCCTTATACAGAGCACTGGCATTAAAAAACAAATCTTTTGACTTTAATGAATGGACTGATGAAATTGAAAGAAACCTCTTCAATCCGGAGAAAGTATCTATTGAACAAAGAGAAAAAGTCATTAAAGAAATTTCTTCTCATAGTGAATACGGAAAAGAAAAAGCATTCTATATGTTTACTCAATTTCTTTCTGATAAACATCTTGCAAAAGCGAGGGATGAGTTGAATGCCAAAGGTATAAAAATCAGCGGAGATATGATCGTAGGATGTTCTAAAGACGAATTTTGGGCATTTCCAACCGCATTTTATAAAGAATATGAACTCCCATGGTCTTTTAAAGCTATAAATTATGATACCGAAGACGGACTTAACTTCTTAAAACTAAAAGCGAGAAGCTGTGCAAAACGTTATGATGGGGTAAGAGTTGATGCAAGCTGGCTTTATGCAAAACAGCAGTTGTATTCTAAGGAAAACGGTAAATATATAGAACACTATAGGCAATATGACGATAAAATATTAAATATAATTGAAGAAGAAATAAAAAAAGTAAGAGGCAAAGACTTTGATTTGCATAACGTTATGCATGAATTTGAAGCCAATCCTTGGTTTTATCCGCTTTATGATGATATTCATCTAAAAAAAGAAGTCAGAGAAAGATTAAAAGTGTTTAAATCAGATTTTATGAGCAAGGATTGGGAGACTGTTTCGGCTTTTCGAAGAAAAGATATTGAAGAAGGAACGTACATGCTTGGTACAACAAACCATGACACTCTTTCATTAAAGCAGTTATTTCAGCATAAAGAGGCTCAAAAACCACAAGCGGATATTCTTTCAAAAATCTTAAAAATTCCGAGAGAACAACTTGATAGTTTGTCAGGATTTATGCAAGCAAAATTTGCCGAGCCAATCAGAGCTTTCCACAACATGTTTTTCTTTTCAGATGCACTAAATTTAGATGGTAGTTACAACGTAGGCTGTACAGACAGAAGCATGGAATTCAGATTGAAAATTCCTGCAAATTATCAAGACAAATATTTTGAATCCCTGTCAAAAGGGGAAGGTCTTAATATTATGGATGCATTGGATAAAGCTTTTGTGGCAGAGGGTTTAGATAAAAAGGAGCCGGAATTATATAATAAAATAGTTAAATTCAAAGAGATTTTACAAATCAAAGAAAATAGTTCAACCCCATCTAAAAAAGGAGGAAAAGGAGGAATTGTAGCAGCTATAGTAGTTGCTGTAGTCGCTGCCACGGTATTTTTAGTTAAGCATGCTCAAAATAGCAAGAAGAAAGAGCAAGAAAAAACTATAAATGCTTAAGGCTAATTTTACAACATTTCTCTCAATTTCTTTAATTGATCCCGAATTTCTGCAGCACGTTCAAAATCAAGAATCTTAGCTGCTTTATGCATATCTTTTTCAAGTTTTGTAATGAGTTTAGGCAAGTCTTTTTTATCGATACCCATTTCAACCATTTCTTCCGCAACAATATCTTCAAAATCACGGTAGCTTTCAACAAGCGAAAGCAGATTGTTTTCTATAGGTTTCTTAATGGTTTGAGGAATGATTCCGTATTTTTTATTGTGTTCAATCTGGATTTCACGACGCCTGTTAGTTTCATCGATTGCTCTCTGCATAGAATCCGTTATTTTATCAGCATACATAATAACCTCACCGCACGCATTTCGTGCAGCTCGTCCTATTGTCTGAATCAAACTGGTATCCGAACGCAAAAAGCCTTCTTTATCCGCATCCATAATTGCAACCAACGAAACTTCGGGTATATCAAGCCCTTCCCTTAAAAGATTAACACCTATAAGGACATCAAATTCCCCCAGACGCAAATCACGAAGGATTTCTACACGTTCGATTGATTTAATATCGCTGTGCAAGTACCTTACTCTTATTCCATCTTGTAAGAAAAAGTCTGTTAAATCTTCTGCCATGCGCTTTGTGAGTGTTGTAATAAGAACACGTTCGTTTTTCTCCGCCCGTTTTTTAATTTCAGATTTCAAATCAGGAATTTGAGTTTCAATAGGTCTGATATGAATTTTCGGATCAACAAGCCCTGTCGGGCGAATAATTTGTTCAACAATTTGTTGAGAGGTTTGTTTCTCAAAATCAGCAGGTGTTGCTGAAATATAGATTTTCTGCCCGACTTTTGCAAAAAATTCTTTACTTTTTAAAGGGCGGTTATCCTTTGCGCAAGGAAGTCTGAATCCATAATCCACAAGCGTCTTCTTTCTGGAAGCATCACCATGGTACATGCCGTTTAATTGCGGAATCGTTACATGTGATTCATCAATAACAGTTAAAAAATCTCCTCTGAAATAATCTAAAAGCGTTGCAGGCGCAGAACCAACCGGACGGCGTTCAATTATCCTTGAATAGTTTTCAATTCCCGAACAATAGCCCATTTCTTTTATCATTTCTATATCATATTTTACTCTTTGTTGTAATCTTTGCGATTCAAGGATTTTGTTTTCACTTTCAAGCTCAGCAACACGATTTTTAAGTTCCTGCCGAATCATCGCAAGTGTTTCTTCTTCATTTTCATCATAAGCAATATAATGAACTGCCGGGTATATCACAACTTCTTCCGGTGATTCAAGAATTTCTCCGGTCAAATGGTCTATCTTTACTATCTTTTCAATTTCATCTCCAAAGAAGTAGATACGAGTAATAATTTTTTCATACGCCGGCATAATTTCCAGAATATCACCTCTTGCTCTGAAGGTTGAACGTTCAAGTTCAACGTCATTTCTCGTATATTGAACCATAACAAGATGCTTAATTAAGTCATTTCGTTCCAATTGCTGCCCGACTTTAATTTTGATTGTTCCTTTAAAATAACTTTCAGGAAGCCCTAAGCCATAAATACAGCTTACAGATGCCACAATGATTACATCATTCCTTTCATACAAACTTCTTGTCGTATTATGTCGAAGTCTGTCAATTTCATCATTAATGCTGGCCGATTTTTCAATATAAGTATCTGTTCTGGGAATATATGCCTCCGGCTGATAATAGTCATAATAAGAAATAAAGTATTCAACCGCATTGTCAGGAAAAAGTTCTTTAAATTCGTTGTATAATTGAGCCGCAAGGGTCTTATTATGGGCAATTATGAGTGTCGGTTTTTGAATTTGTTCAATAACATTTGCAATTGTAAATGTTTTACCGGAACCGGTTATCCCCAATAATGTCTGAGTATCATATCCTTTATTTACCCCATCAACAAGTTCTTTTATAGCCTTAGGTTGATCGCCTGCAGGTTTATATTTTGATGAAATCTTAAACATATGCTTTGTCATAGCAAAATTATACTACATTATAAATACAAAATCATTAAATATAATTTTACAACTTTAGTTGTAGGATAATAAAAAATTTCTCTTAGAGGTAAACAATCGTAATTTATAAAGTCCTTTATTCACAACATTTTAGCTGCGTATCTACACCATATGGAGGATTCTCAAACTAAAGTTGTAAAGTTTTAAAAATTTGTGCCGTTGAGTATGGGGAAAGGAAAAATTGAAAGGACATTTATCATGGGATCAACTTCAACACTAACAATTAACACGAATTTGTCATCCCTAGTCGCCCAAAAGCACTTAAGAGCTGCTACAAAAGGTATGAATGTGGCGATGGAAAAACTATCTACCGGTTTTAAGATTAATTCCGGTAAGGATGACGCAGCAGGCTACTCTGTAGTCGAAGGCATGCAAGCTAAGGTAAACGGTTACGATATTATTGAAACCAATGCCAGCATGGGGCTTGACATGTTAACTACGCAGGAGGGTGTCTTAGACATTCTTAACTCGTATTTACAAAGAATTAGAGACTTGACTATGCAAGCCGCAAACGGAACGTATGGCTCCGCATCTCTAAACGCTATCAGAATCGAAGTAGAACAGAGAATGGATGAAATCAACCGTTTGTGTACAATTACAGACTTCAACGATACCTATCTTTTAGATGGTTCAAGAACAGAAGACATCAACTTGCAAGTAGGTCTATACTCAAACAAACGTTGTGTTATTAAAATGGATGCATTTTTATTCGCATCAGCAAAAGCAACAACGATTCTGGGCTTTAGGTCAAAATATGACCCTGCAACAAGTCAAGACAATCCGGGTTATATTGATTTAAGAGCAAGTGAATCTAAAGATGACACATATTGTTATCAGGCAAGAATTGTTGACGAAAACGGACAGCCGGTTCTTGATGAAAACGGAGATATACAGTACCAAGACGGTTATTATGCTTCCGCATTAGCAGCTGCTTTGGCAGAAACACATGCCATAGATTTTGCTACAGCCAGTGCAACTATAGCAGGCGGTGCACAGAACTTTACTATTGAGCAAATGTGTCTGGCAATATACAGAAATGACAATGCGGCTCGTGCATTCATTGACAACCTGGATTATGCAATCGACAATGTGTCATTAAGGGTAACAAAAATCGGTGCATATATGAACAGGTTAGAATCTGCTATTGATGCGACAGACGTTCAAAGAGAAAATTTAACAGAATCAATATCAACATTGAAAGATACAGATGTAGCAAAAGAATCTTCTAACTACATTAAATATCAAATTCTTCAACAGTCTGCGGCATCTCTGTTAGCTACCGCTAACCAACAACCGCAAATAGCATTGAACTTATTATAATTCCATTAAAATAATAAAAAACAGGTTAAGTATAACAGGAAAATATAAATTGTCCTTTCAAATACTTCCGGTGTCTTATGATGCCGGAAGTTCGTTTTATCTTATTACCTTAAAACCAAATCTTGTAACTTTAAGGACATTGATGAAAACTTCTTTGTTTTTACGGCATTTTTATCAGGTAATTCATAACATTTGATACACCTTGCCTCATAAGCCTCATCTCCGCCTATCATAATCAGAGGGGAGCTTTTATCTGCGGGCTTGCCGTTAATTAAACGCTGTGTTCTTGTAGCATGTTCACTTCCGCATTTCATACAGACAGCATGGAGTTTATCTACACGTGTTGCAATACACATAAGTTCGGGCATGTGACCAAACGGTTCGGATTTAAAATCAAGTTCAAGCCCCGAACCTATAACCTTTTTCCCATTATTCATTAAAAATGTAATAACTTTAATAATATCAGAATCAAAAAACTGCAACTCATCAATCGCAATAATTTCATCATTAGGTTTTACATGGTGCAATATTTGAATAGAATGTTCAATCTTTATAGCATTGGCGGCCAGACCGTTTCTGGACTTTATATAATCTCCTCTCTCTCGGGTATCAATTGCCGGAGAAAATATTTTAATTTTTTTCTTTGCTATTTCGCATCTGCGGATTCTTCTTAAAAGTTCTTCCGTTTTGCCGCAACTCATCGGTCCCGTAATAAGCTCAAAACTGTACCCGTTCATAATACTCCCCAAAAATCCATAATAGCTTATATGATAATTCTAATAGCTTCAAAAAATAATTGCAATGAATAGAGGGAAATAAATTATATATTTGTAAATTTTTTGTTTTTAAAATACATCGAAATATATATTTTGATGTATATCGTAGCAACCTTTATATGTGACTTTCTTTTACCGAAAAGAAAGTCACACAAAGAAACTCTCCTCGCTGAACTGCGCTAATTAATCAACTGTAAGGCTCAACCCAAAGCTCGCAAACTCGGGTGCTATGCCCCCTCAAACATGCTCGCTCTGTCATTGTTTCGCCAACGTTGATTATTAGCTCCGTTATGCTCGGAAGAAATACCATTTTTTGTACAGAGTCCGTGTTGTGCAGCAACTTTAACGAGCTTAAGAGATTCAGCGAAGCTGAAAATAAAAATTCAGCCGAGCGTAGCGAGGATGTTGGAAACAATTGCGTGGTTTCTTTTCTTTTGGGTACATTTTCTTTTCTTTGCCTCGCAAATAAAGAAAAGAAAATGTACAAATGAAAATGGAAAAATTAATAAAACCCTCTCCTGTCCATTCGGGACATCCTCTCCATAGGAGAGGTAGAAAAGTTTTATACATCAAAATATATCGTTTGATGTATGTATCTTTACCACACTCGATATAGATGTTTGTGATTTGGTCAAAGAATATATGATATGATTATATCAACGGAGGAATTTTTATGAGCGAGAAATCTAAAAAAGCAAAAGAATTATTTAAATCAGGTTATAATTGTTCGCAAGCAGTATTAGGAGTATTTTGCGAAGAGTTGGGATTGGATTTTGAAACAGCTATGAAAATAGCATCTTCGTTTGGAGGAGGAATGGGCAGAATGCGGGAAGTCTGCGGTGCTGTGAGTGGGATGTTTATGGCCGCAGGCTTAGCTTTTTCATCAGGCGATGACTCTGCCGTAAATAAAGGTGAACACTACAAAAGAATTCAAGAACTGGCACAAAGATTTAAAGATAAAAACGGAAGTATAATCTGCAGAGAATTATTAAAAGGAATAGAAAACTCCACAAACCCGACTCCGAGCGAAAGAACCGAAACGTATTATAAAAAACGTCCTTGCATTGAACTTGTGGGTGATTCCGTAGAAATTTTTGAACAATACCTAAAAGAACATATAGAACAAAAAATTGGAGAAAAATATACGAATTAAATGTTATAATCTCAAACTTGTTATGTAAAAACTCAAATGCGCAAAAAAAAATTTTACAGGTTTTAATATTTGAGAAAGGAACAAAAAATGAATATACAACCCATATCTGCTCATCAGCCAAACTTTAACGGTAAGATGAAATTTAAACAAGTAAATGTTTATGATATTGATACCGGAAAATTGCTAAATAAATTAAACCCTTCAGTTTTGGATACAAAGGATGTGGTAAGTATTACTACGGCTTTTTTATCAAAAATTAAAGAGGATACAGAAGGAATAAATACTTTAATTCAGGTTTCGCAAGGTGATAATAAATTTGTTTATTACGGCGTTCCGCAAAAAATAGCACTGGTCACTAAAGCATACTTTAAGGTAAAAGATTCAAATAGAACTACAAAATTATAATTGTGTCTTTTTGCAGTCATTTTTGTTACCAAAATCGGACTTTCCGGACATTTTGAATCAACAGACTTCCGACCACAGAAAATCTGCAACATCTGGATTGTTTCTGGCTTTCGCCATCGCAATGACAGAAAAATCTTTCCGACCAAATGTCCTGAAAAAAGGTAACCCACTGGGTGAGAAGCTCTCCCAAATTTCACATTAAAAAAGAGAGCTTAAATGCTCTCTTTAATTAAATTTGGGCCCGGAGAAGGACTCCGCCCGAGGAGATTAAGTATCTCCGAGGGAAGGAGGAAGTCGAACCCACTGGGTGAGAAGCTCTCCCAAATTTCACATTAAAAAAGAGAGCTGAAATGCTCTCTTTTATTAAATTTGGGCCCGGAGGGATTCGAACCCACGACCAAAGGATTATGAGTCCTCTGCGCTACCGCTGCGCCACAGGCCCGTGGCGTATATAATAAAGTATTCAGTTTTCAATCTCGTGCCTGTGTCTTGCGTCCGCTTGCGCTACCTACCTCTCCTCGAAACGTGACATTTAGTCACCTTTCTCGTCGGCAGAGTGCCACAGGCCCGTGGCGTTTATAATAAATATTAAATTTTCAAATATTGTGCCTGTGTCTTGCGTTCGCTTGCGCTACCTACCTCTCAGAAAATCCTCAATGGTTCGGATTTTCTTCGGCAGAGTGCCACAGACCCGTGGCGTATAATTACTAAATTGTCATTATTGAGTCAAAGTCACATTTGCGTCAGCGCAATACCAACAGTTCAAAATTTTCTTAGATAGCATGTAACAAGCTCAATAAGTTTATCCTAACAACTAAAAAAGAAAAAATCAAGTGTGGTGTTTGTAAAATATTTTCAATTTACATTTACCCCTGCTGTTGTCGCGACTGCTTTAATTTTGCTTACTAAAGTCATTACTGTAGTTGCTCTCTGTCTTAACTCTGCTGCCGTTTTATTTATATTCGATATTGTTGTGGTAACATCACTGATAGTTTGAGCAGATTTAAGTACAGTTGATACCGTTCTGGCTCCATTTGCCGCTAAAAGTACATAATCTTGACTACAATTTGTTAATGTAGCAATATTACCCAGCAAAGCTGTTTTTTCTTTAGCCGACATTTTTTCAATTTTTCGGATAATACTTTGTTTATTATTTGCAATGTATGAGTTCGCATAATTAGAAATTACTTCGGTCAAAATGCTTTCTTTGGATTTAAGTTGTGATTTTACACTCCAAGTTTCTTTCCATCCTGATAATGCTGATACAATATTTACAAATGCAGATTTTGCAGTATTATCTATAGTGGTCATCTGGGCTTCCAAATCTTTTAGTGAAGTTGTTTGTGTTGTTTGCATTTCAGAAGCTCTACCTATGAAGTTCAAGATCGAATTCCATTCAAAAGCATTTGCTTGCAGCATTGTCAAACCTATGATTAATAAACCTATAATTATCTTTTTCATACAATACTCCCTATTTTTCGCAGATTCTATCATAAAATTATTTAAAAGTAAATTTAATCAGGTTGGATTTTTTAACTTAGTATTGTATAATAAATATAAACTGAGAGCGATTGCATTTATGAACGTTAATGTTAACATTATTTATATTTTTGTTGCTTTTATTGGTGCTATGATTGCTGTATACATTTTGTATGCAATAATTATCCCTAAAGGTAACTCTGATAAAGACAGAGAATTTCAGCTTACAACAAAAAACATACTTGAGCACGTTAAAACTCTTTATGATAAAGGAGAGTATGCATTAGTTCAACTTTTAGCCACACAGTATCTGGAAAGAGTTCCATCACATATTGAAGTAAGACAATACCTGGCAGAAGCATATTATAAGGACAAGAAGTTTAACAATGCAATAAAACAATGTCTCATTATTTTAAAACGCAATTCTAATAATTTT
>JAEEXX010000116.1 GCA_016287985.1 Candidatus Gastranaerophilales bacterium | reverse complement strand
TTTACCGATAATTTTGTCTATCGGAAACATAGTTGCGACAACAAAGTATAAAAGGATAATCCCGTATGTTGAAATTACCACGGGGTTAGTGATAACAAATTCTTTTACACCAAAAAATCTTTCCACGAATAAATCTCCGGCTGTATAGACAAAAACTGTTGCAAGCAGAAGAAGCATAATCGAAACAATAACCATAAAAATTCTAAAGGCATTTTTCCCCAAATATTTATGAATTAAACCTGTTATTTGTGCACCTTTGTTCCGAATAGAAAGCATCCCCGCAAAATAATCGTGAACCCCGCCCGCAAAAATACAACCCAAAGGAATTAGTATAAAAGCTATCGGGCCAAACAAAATTCCTTGAACTGCGCCTATTATCGGTCCCATGCCAGCAATATTGAGCAGGTGTATGAGGGCATTTCTATTTTTACCCATCGGGACAAAGTCAACTCCGTCATTTAGCTTTACAGCAGGTGTTTTCCTGTCATCAGGAGCAAAAACATGTTCAACATATCTTGAATAGAATATATAACCAAAAGCTAAAATAATTAGCCCCAGAATAAATGTAATCATAACACTGCCTCTTCTTTAAAACTTATCTAATATACATTTTGACAATGATGAACAAAAAAGTCAATAATACAGTTTTTCGCGACATTGAATCCTATTTTGGTTATTTTGAGTATTTTTTCGTCATATCTGAACATGTTATTCTGAAGTATTTTATACAACGGAATCCGGCAATTTAATCTACGAGATTGCATTACCTTAGGCACACTTGAAACCGTTTCCCAGAGCTTGCGAAAAAAACAAAGTTTTTTCGCAAGCTGAATATGTTAAGCAATGTAACAGTTCTTAAAATCTTTACAAAAATTTACAAATGGTTTAAAATGTTGTTATAATTGAGAATGGCGTGTGTTTAAACATAAATAATTGATAAAAATCATGAATTCTTGTGAAATTTTTTATTAAAAAAATACTTTACATGAGTATATACATTTTTTATAAAGTGTATCCGGGTATAAAGTATTACAAAAATGAGGATAATAAGTATGGGCGACAACAACGTAAACAGAGTACAAGGAAAAGATCATTTATACGATACCTTAGCAGGTAAAATGGCACGAGATATGGATGCCGCAGACGGTAATAAGAATGGCTGGATTGATGCTGATGTATGGAATATCTTTGCAGAAGAAGCAGGCGGAAAGAAGATTAAAGAAAAAATTTCCACTAGAGATGCAATGAATTCAATAACAACATATTGTGTGAGAGAAGCAGCTGAAGATCTGGATTGTGCAAACGGTACAGCGAAGGCAAGAGAATGGTATGACGATCCGAAATTAGGTGATTGTTTTGAGAGTAAGAAAAGCTCATCCGGCGACGCAAGCGGTGTAAATGGCGCAGACGGTGCAGGCTCATCCAGCTCTTCGAACAGCGCAAATAACTCAGGAAACACAAGCGGTACAAATAATTCAGGGAATGTCGAGATTGTCGAAGTTCCCGAACAAAATACACCATCGGCAGACAGCACTGCAGTACAAAATGACAGTGTACCACAAATTCAACCGGTACCGTCAGACAGCACTGCAGTACAAAATAATGAAAATATTCCGGCAGAAGAAACAAGCGAACGTAAAAGCTGGAGCGAACGTGTTGATGAATGGTGGGGAAGAACTGCCGGTCATGACATAGTCAGCGGAGAAGCAGATGACGGTAAACTTACAGGCGGTGATATAGCTAAATCAGTCATTAGAGGTGTGCCCAAAATGGGAGTGGAAATGGCTGCACATCCTGTTGAATCTGCAGCTGGCATTGTAGGTACAGTCGCCATTTCAGCTCTTGCTGGTAAAGCAGCTGTGGCTATGGGCTTGGCGGCATCAGCTGGTCCTGTAGGATGGATTGTAGGTGCGGCAATTGGTTTAGCATTCGCAGGTTTTGCTATATATCAAGGTGTCAAGGCAAGTAAAGAGGCTAAAACTGATGCCCAAGCTAAACAAGGATATGAAGATATTGGTGTTGGTGTAACAACGGCAATTATGTCAGCATTTGGTTTGAGAAAAGGAGTTAAAGGTATAAAAGCCAACTCTCCTGCAGCTAAAGCAGTTGAAGGAGTTAATAAACCGATTGAACAGCCAAAAGTTGTTGAGCTTAAGGGCACAAAAAGAACATCTCGTACGGAACTGGGTAACGACATAGTTGAAGAAGTAAAAACCGTTGAAGACAAGCCGGTGTCAAAATCTAAGTATAAAGTAATCAAAGACGACGGCAAAGTAAGCAGCAAAGAAATAACTATCGAAGAATACGGCTATGATGCAAAAGGAAATAAAGTTCAGACCAAAACAACGGAATATGCTTTTGATAAAGATGGCAAACCTGTAGTAGGCGAAGACGGTAAACAGGTTATTAAGAGCCAAACAATAGAAAACACTACTCCTGAGGGCAAGACTACTTCAAAACAAACATTTAAACCAAATAAAAAGACAGGTAAAATGGAGCTTGATACTGAAACACGTTATAATGATAAAGGTCAAAGAGTCAGCGAAAAAACTCGTTCTGATTCGTCGGTAGATAAGGATATAATAACAGAATATGAACCGGAAACTCAAAAACCAATAAGAGAAGTTAGTTTTAACAACAAAGACAACAGAGCGTACCATGTATTTGAAGACATGTCTGAAAATGGTAAATGGACTAAGAAGACAAGTTTTGATAAAAAAGGCAGGAAAGAGGCCATATATGAATTTGATGAAAACGGTAAAGCAACAGGGGCAAAAGGGTTCGATAAAAAGGGCCGCCGAATAAATGAAATAATGGAATGCGGCAGCGAAGAAGGCAGCGGTAAGCGTACAATGTACAGGAAAAATGGCACAGCTAAAGAGACTGTTGAATATGTCAACAGCAAAGAAGCAAAACGTACATATTACGACAAAACTGGTAAAAAGGTTACAAAAGTCGAAGTTTTTGATGAAAAAACAAAAACCTGGAAAACCGGCGAATTGAAAGATGCTTCCGACCCGATTAAACTCCCCGAAACTCCTAAGGACCCCAAATTCAGCCCCAGAGACTTAAGAATTGCTAAGCGCGACCTGAGAAGATCACTCAAAGATACTAAAAAATCTGATGATGAGAAATTCAACACAATTCTTGAAGATATTAAGAAACAAGGTAATGCCGAACAGCAAAAAGAATTGACCAAAATGGTTGATGACAGAAAAGCAGAATTGGCAAAAGCTGAGAAAAAAGCTGCAGAAAAGGCTGCTAAAAAGACCGCAGGCAAAGAGACAGACTGGGTAGAGACCCAAGAAGCTGACGGAAGTTTTAAAAGAACAAAAAAACTTGCTAACGGCGATACCGTAGAAGAAACTTTAGACAGCAACAAAGTTCTTCAAGAAAGAACTACAAAAACATCCGGCGGCGATACTATAGAAGAAAGTTTCTATAATGATAAATTACAGTCAAAAAATATAAAACTGGCTAATGGTGATGTTATAAAAGAAAGCTATCATAATGGTAAAATTAGTGGAAGAGATGTTTATTCTAACGGAAAACTGATTGAACAGCAAGATTATATTGATGGTAAACTATGGACAGTGTACAAATCAGATCCTATAACAGAACAACAAACAGTAAAAGTAAGCTTTACAGATAATAAAGTTAAAGATGTAGAACTCTATAAAGACGGTAAGCCAAATATTAGAACAGACTACTTAGACGACGGCTCTATCGAAGGTATATTTGAATATGATGCCGAAGGTAAGTCTCATTGGACTACTGACCCGGATAAGGTTGCTAAATTGGCTACAAAATACGAAGATGCTGTTAAAATGGGTGAAATTACCGAATACAAACCTGCTGAAGCTTCTAAATCCGGTGGCAAAAAATCTGCAGCAGGAGGCGAAAAACCTGCGGCTGAAGGCGAAAAACCCGCGGAAGGTAAAAAGAAACCGGGCTTGTTCTTTAAGACTGTTTCCAGAGCTGATGACGGAAGCTACACAAGAACAAGAAGAACTCTGCTAGGTCGTGAAATAACAAAAACATATGATAGCAAAGGTAATTTGACAAGCAAAACCTACTACGACATAGTTAAAGGAAAAATTACCGATCATTATGAATACTTCGACGGTGAAAGAGAACTAAAAAGCAGAGATATTTGGTCAGATGTTAATGAAAACCGTATCTTCAAAACAGAAGAATACAGCATGAACGGAAAAAACAAAGTCACAAAAGTAACCGAATATGGTTATGAATCAGACGGTAAACAATTCATTGACAGCATTACAATTAACGAAACCAGACCAAACGGAACTTGGGCGAAAAGGACTTGTATTGATGGTAATGGGAAACTATATGCAGAAACCGTATTTGACGAAAATAATGTCGCATTAAAAAATACAATATATTATGAAGACGGATCGATAGAAGTAAGAACAGGATGGGATCCAAAAGTAAAGAAATATAATAAGATTATGCATTATAATGAAGACGGATGGTCTGAGTGGAACTTACAAAATGACGGAACAAGCCAATATACAAGGGGCGGATTATATGGAGAGGGCGGAATAGATGCGATTCCTGAACGTCCGGCGAATGCAAGAGGTGCAAAACCTGCGGTAGCATCCGAACCGTCAGCATCAGCTCCGGCTGCAGAAGAACCGATAGAACTTCCAAACATATTTGAAGAAATTCCGGCAGAACCGAAAAGAGACTTTTCGAATCCGTTCGCAGAAGAACCAAAACCTGAACCGGTTGTAGAAACACCAAAAGGCGTGCCTGCGCAAAATAAAGGCGTTAAGTTGCCTGACGGTTTTGTCCAAACACCGGATGATTGTACAGCTTTAGATGGTCAAAAATTACACATGTTTCGTAAAAGTGGTGGCACAGGTGTAAATTCGGATATTGAATTACATTCAACTGACCGAACAATCGGAGTTAGGTTGGAGTTTAAGCCCAATGGAGATCCTATCTATCGTATAGAAATTACTAATGGCGAGCCTCATGTATATACGGAATGGGATAATGCTACTAACTCTTGGATGAACGAAGCTGATCCGGCAGCAGAACCATATAAAGGGTATATAGCTAGAATACTGGAATTCTTAAACCGTAAGTAGTAGGTTGAGCATACTTGCCCAACAACCAAATAATAGAAACAGGTGCGACGAGACTGCCGCACCTGTTTCTATCTACCTCCCCTCCGGGGGGAAATGTAATTGACAGATGAAAATCAGCCCCCATCCCAACCCTCCCCCGAAAGGGAGGGAGTCCTGCAGAATTATCCCCCACCCCAAACGAGTCCTCCCCTTGAGGGAGGACCGAAATCTTTGATTTCGAGGTGGGGTTGAAATTGCGGTAGATTTTACATTATCCCCCACCCCAACCCTCCCCCGAAAGGG
>JAEEXX010000115.1 GCA_016287985.1 Candidatus Gastranaerophilales bacterium | reverse complement strand
GTTTTCTTTTTTGTCAAATACATATTTAATGGCTGTATAGACATACCGATGCCGGCAGCGATTGTGAATCCTGCAATGGATTTTATATTCTTGAATCTGGAGAGTTTTTTAATAAACTCATTGTCTTTTATCCCTTTATTGTTCTTAATTTGCTCATCAAAAGCTTCTTTTACTTTTGTTTTATTGAATGCATTTGATGTAGTACAGATATCTTCCATTAAGCATCTGAGATTTGTCTTGCTCTTAGGTAAATCACTGCGTGAATTTAGTATAATATCAGTTTGTTCTGCTGTATCTTCTATTACCATATTAACAGCAGCTTCGATTGCTTTTGTCAAATCATTCTTGCTGAGAGTTTTATTTTTTATTCCTGACATAGCATTTATTGTGTCATCCAGATGTTTTGAAACACGTTTTATCGTTTTATCACTCAGCTTTACATAGCCTTCTTTGCTTGCTTTTGCTGATTGCGGGCTGAATGCTTCGACATCAGACAGTATGCTTTCGATATATTCAAGTTGTGACTTATTATTTTTTATTTGATTTGATTTGTTTTCAGCCAGAATATTCAAAGTTTCCGGTGCCGTCATTATTTTGTTAACGTTAGTATCGTATTTACGGTCAATCCCCATTAGTGCGGCAGCAAGTGCACCTGCAGCAATACCGTAAACCCCAACCAAAGTGTGATTTGCTGTTCCGGAAGCTTCTCGCCTTCCTGTTTCTAACCCTGCGGCAGGTCCACGTCTTATTGTATCACTTGCTGTTCTCGGAATTACCATGAAAGAAACGTCAACAACATTTGCCCCAACGGCCTGATTTGTAGCAAGGTATTGCAAAAATGCCGAAGTGCCACCCTTGAAGTTCGGGATGTTGTTCTGATTTGGGTTAATATTTTGATTTACATTTGCTACTTTCATTTACTACCTTTGCTTTTTACTACAAAACTCGAAAAAATTTTTTTTGCGTTTAACTCGCAAGTGGGTATTCAAACGCATTTTTATCAGCATTATCGCTATTTATATTTGACGATACTGTACTTTGAGCCAATCTTATGTCTTCAGCGTGCTTTTTAGCAGTATGTTTACGTATAAAGATTGGAATAATAAGTCCTAACAGAGCCAATGATACACCTAAATTCGCAACTTGGCAAGCCGAACGATACATTGTTGCTTTCTCCAGTTCTTTCTTAATGGTTTCTTTTTGTGCATTGTTTGGTTTCAATTTTTTAGCTTTTAAATCTTCTTCTGTCTTACTTACTACTTCCTTTGAAGATTTTAGATTTACATCTTTAAACCAATGCCAAGCTTTCTTTAAGAATCCGGCATCTTTTTCAATCGGTTTGGTATCATTCAAAAGAACAGTTCCGGTTTTCTTTTGTATTATTGTTGCCGTCGCTTTTGCTGCATAATCGCCCAAGAAATAAAGACTTAAGAATGTTGCAATATCTCTTACCGTCGATTCCGCCAGTTCATTTTTATCATCAGCTGCAGCCATTCTTGACATAAATGTTGTTGTCGAAATAATTCTCGCCTGATCCATGGTCGGGAATATTCCCTTGAATTCCAGCATATTCATACTCGGAAGTTTCATCATTGACAGCAATCCGACAGTTAGCATAGAACCCATTGAAATAATTTTTTGTTTCAACAAGCCTTCTTTTTTCTTGCTTTCGTCAATTTTCGTTGCGTTTTCTTTTCCGTAATCCTTATAAATCGGAGCACCTTTAATTCCGGAAGTTCTTTCTGTTATCCATCTGTTAATAAACTGCATTGAAGCAGCCAAAGGAAGAATTACAGCAAGTCCGAGTAAACTTTTTGATGTAACAAGTTTTTTACTGCTACTTGCAAATTCTTGGATTCCAAGTTTTTTACCTTTTCCTGCAGACTCCAGAACTTTTGACCTTTCTTCGGCTTTCCCAAATTCTCTGAAGAATTGTACGCTGTTCTTCAAAATATCTTCAACTGTATTTGCTTTAACAGGGTTGGTGCCGCCGTTAATTTTTACGTGTTCGTATATCTTTGTTTTTGCAACTACGTCATCTGTTATTTGTTTAATGCTATTCTTGAGTTCTTTTCTCGACAAATCTTTAGTAGTTAAATCTTTTAGTCTGCTCGAAAAAGCCTCCAGCTCCTCTTCTGTTAATAACTCAGAATATGATTGTATAGGTTTTGTTCCATCAAATCCTTCAATATTTTTAAGAATATTTTTTAAGGAGTCTTTAATCTTGTCTTTTGCTGTTGAAGATTCATAAATACTTGCCATTTTTTCAATCATGTTTGAATCTGCCCAGCAAGAAGCCATATCTGCACCATTTTGCATAATCGAGCCGTTTAACAGTTTTGCAATACCAAGGGTTATTACACTTGGTATAATACAGTTGACTATCAATCCTGACGATTCTCTTCTGAACGCTTCAAATCCTGCAAACCAGTTCGTTAATGATTCAACAAAAGTTCTCGGAAGAATAGCCGAAAACATATCAATAACAGCAACATTAATCATCGGATTCTGTTCGCAAGCTTGAACGCCTTGTAATAGTATAGGAAAGAATCCCCCCCTGAAATTTGGATTTTTAATTCCGCTTTTGTTGTTGAGGGGTGTGTAAGTGCTATTTATACTTTTGTTTTCTATGCCAATTTTGTTAATCATACACATTATCTTCTAACGCAACATTTTGATTATAACAACTTGTATATGCATTTAAAAGCAGTGAAGTTTAAAAATTGCCTAATTCTTCTCAAATGTTAAGCAAATGTAAAGATGAATTTTTGAATGTTTTTTTAATTTTACAAAATTTTAAACTAATAAAATTTGAATACATAGGAATGTTTTTTTATTGATACGTTGTTTAATAGTTTATAATTGCAAAATAACGTCATGCGCGAATGTAAATTTTTGTAACAATTTTTTTACTATTTTTTTAATTTTGCAATTTTGCAAAAAAACAAAACTTTATATATACAAGGGAATTTCAATGAGGATAATTTATGGTATCATTAATTAATTCAATTGTAGCAGCTGATTGGGTTATGCCAATTAAAGATGCTGATGATAGTATAAAACCGGAACTTCATCCCGATTCAACTATTTTTGGCAGAAGAAATGATACGACATCTTTTAGTAATAAAAATTATTCAAAAATTTCTAAACTAGATAGTGAATATAGTCATATTGCAGTAAGATTAGGTCATCCGAACAGGAGTGAGCTAAATGCAGTTAAAAAAGACAATGTAGTTCGGGTGATGAAACATTATAAATCTTATTATTCTAGATCATTTGTACGTAATATTTGTAAGAGTACCTTCCTTTTAAGTAGCAATAATAAAAAATCCTACATAACACATATTAAAAATTGCTTTTGTGAGCGTGCAAAAGAGTTGAATATTGATGTGAGTGATCTGGAAAGTGAATTCGAAATAGTTTTACAGGAATCCTTCAGCGGGTTTTGGGCAAGAAACTTTGGATTCGTAAAAAAACGTAATATTAAATATCTAGAAAGCATAATGGATGAATTTTTAACCAGAATAGAAAATAAGGAAGCTGAAATCAGAAACGAATTATTTAATAAACCGTTTTCGGATGAACAAGTTAATACAGCATTTGACAATATTAATAAAGCACCTTTTCCTTTATATATTGATAATGAAGATTATAATAAGTTTTTGATGTGCTTAAATAGTACAAATTTGGGAGATGAAGGTATTCCATTTAATGGAAAAGTTGACCATTTGTCCCGGCAGATGAGTGAAACATGTGTAATGCATGCAAGCATAAATGCGTTAATGCAGAATAAAAAGGGAAGGCATCTCGTCAACAGGTTGTTTAAATTGGATGAAAAAGGAAATGCTCTTAAAACTTGTTTGCCTGAGGCAATTAAATCCGGCTATAATGATGCGAATATTCATGACGCACGTTCTGCTGTATTTTTATCAATCAGATCCTCATTTGGTGATGGAGATTTGGCGGCGCTGATTTTAAATTCTATATTTTATTCAATGATAAACCAAACGGGAATGGATTACATTTTTCGTGGTTTTGAGGCTTTAAGCGGAGAAAGAGCTCAGATATATTTTCCTGATGAGACAATTCCGGATGGAGTAGGACTGGTTAATGCTCGCCAAGGAAATTTGCTAACTTTTTATAAAAATCTTGAAATTATGCTTAACGAAGGAGCCGGCGCTGCTGTATGTACTCTAAACGGTGAGCGAATGGGAAATTATATAACTGATCTTGAAACCGAAACAAAAACAAAAAAAAAGGTTTTTTCTTCAAATCAGCATGCATATTCTATAGTAAAAATGACGGATGATTATGTATATATGCAAGAATCGAATGAACCGACACTGTTCATTAAATTGGGAAAATACCAATTCCTCAGGAACTTACATGATGTTTCAACCTGGAAATATGATTAAATTTTTAATATTATAATTGCGAAAAATCAAATTACTGTTATAATTATAGTGTTGTCTTTATTATATTTATGTGAGGAATTTTGAATGAAAATACTTATTTCCAATGATGACGGAATATTAGCAAACGGCATCCATGCTTTAATGGAAGCCCTGTCTGCAGCAGGTCATGAGGTTTATGTTGTAGCTCCTGACAGAGAAAGGAGTGCCGCAGGACATTCATTGACACTTCATACACCACTGAGAGTTGAAGAGGTTGAGCCGAAGTATGGAGCAAAGCGTTGCTGGATTACTACAGGAACTCCTGGTGATTGTGTTAAATTGGCTATTAATGCCATTTTATCAGACGATGAAAAACCTGACTTAGTAATATCAGGCATTAACCATGGTCCGAATCTCGGTGCGGATATTCTTTATTCAGGCACGGTAAGTTGTGCTATGGAAGGTGCTATGATGGGTTATCAGAGTATTGCCACATCTCTTGCAAGTATGAAAACTGACTATGAAGATTTTAAAGTTACGGCATCAATTATAGCAACACTAATAGATAAGTTGGATACGTATAAAATCCCTCCGAGAACAATTCTAAATATCAATGTTCCCGGACTTGAAAAAGAAGATATTGCGGGGATAGCGGTTACTGAACTTGGAAGCAGAATGTTTACGGATGAGTATGAAAGACGCATTGACCCAAGAGGCAAAGTATACTACTGGATGGCCGGGGAACTGATTACAGAACCTGATGATGCAAATACTGATATATCTGCTGTCAGGAACAATCTGATTTCAGTAACTCCTATTACTTATGAAATGACTCGTATGAATATTATGAAAGATTTGGAATCAAATCTTTGCAAAGATGATTTTTGCAACTGGTTTAAGTAAGGCAAAAAAAAGGTATCGACTTTTATCGATACCTATATGAATTCATTTCAAATACTTTTAAATTAAATTCAATGCAATACTTGGTGTCTGGTTAGCTGTTGATAACAAAGTAGCAGCAGCCTGTTGAAGAATCTGAGCTTTTATGTAATTAGAAGATTCTTTAGAAATATCAGCATCCCTCAA
>JAEEXX010000114.1 GCA_016287985.1 Candidatus Gastranaerophilales bacterium | reverse complement strand
CATTAAATATGCCCTTGATAATGGATCCGTAGGGCTGATAAAACCGTCATGGTCTATTTCGAATGTAAATAAAAGTGGATTTCTGCAAGTAGTACTATTATATGTGCAGTTCTGACGTGCTGTATTTCTTGTGTCCAGTGTTAGAATGTAATGCAAATTATTTGTATTTGGTTCCTGTACAGCTAAACTATAATCCATACCGTCGGATGTAATGAATCTGTATGGGTTTGTTGGATCAAATCTTTGGGCTATTGACATATAATCCTGTAGAAGTTTGGGATACTTATTCATCCCGGTATACGTTGCGTCATACGCAGTTGTATCTGATGGTCGCTGTGTACATGCTAAAATGTGGGTACACGGTGTTGAGGTTCCGTTTATATTAGTTCCTATCAGGTATAAACTCGGATCTTCAAGTATTTCTTTATTTATATCCATTATGGTTTTATATGCTTTCAAAACCATCCCTTTATCTTTATCCGGAGTTATTCTGTGAATATTAGCGAGTGTAACTGCTGCGACCACACCTATTATAGCCATTGCGACCAATAGTTCAGCCAAAGTAAATCCTATTTTTTTCATTAATTAAGCCCTCATCATAATATTTGGATTATACCATGTTTTTATGATAAATTAAAGAAAAATAGGGAGAAATAAATGTATACGCTTGTATATTCCATAACCAATGAAAAATCGCCTAATACGGTATATGTAAATTTGACTAATAATTGTACAAATGCATGTATATTTTGCCTGAGAAATCAAAAAGATGATGTTTGTGGTTCCGAAATGTGGCATGATGATAATTATACCTTAGAGGATATTATTTCTCAGTTTGAAGAATACAAACCTACTCCGAAACAAGTCGTATTTTGCGGATATGGAGAACCCTTTTTGAGAAAAGATATGATGAAATCTTTCGCACTGTACTTAAGGAAAAATTATCCGGAAATAAAAATTCGTGTAAATACGAACGGGCATGCCAATTCGTTATACAAAACCAATATAGCAGAGGAATTTAAAGATTTGCTTGATGAAGTGTCAGTAAGTTTGAATTCTGACAATTCGAAAGAGTACAACGAAATTTGTAATCCAAAAATTGAAAACGCATATGAAGAGGTAAAAGGATTTATTAAATCGTGTGTAAATGCAGGTATTAAGACTACGGCAAGTATTGTAACCGATTTCGATGATACTCACAAAATTGATGTACCGGCATGCGAAAAGATTGCACATTCACTGGGTGCAGAGTTCAGGAACAGAGAATTTATAAAAAACGGATATTAATATAGGAAATGAAAATGAAGTTAATTCTTGCATCAAACTCACCAAGAAGAAAAAAGATTATGTCTGCTTTAGGCTTGGAGTTTGAGGTGATTCCTTCAAACTATGAAGAAAAACTTGAAACGGATGTATTTTCATACGAATTAATAGAAGATTTAGCGACTCAAAAAGCACTGGATGTCGTAAAAAGAGTTGATAAAAACTCCGTTGTAATTGGTGCGGATACGGTTGTTGTTCTCCATAATAAAATTCTCGGTAAACCGCATACAAAAGAAAATGCCTATAAAATGCTTAAAGAATTATCAGGTCAAACGCATTCAGTTGTTACTTCGGTTTGCGGGATAAATACTAAAACAAATCGTGCGGCATTGATATCAACTACCAGTTATGTAAGGTTTTGTGAATTAACAAGTGAAATGATTCAATATTATGTAGAGACATTTTCTCCTCTGGATAAAGCCGGAAGCTATGGTATACAAGAACTTCCTCCGAACTATATAGAAAAATTTGAAGGTAGCTTCGAAAATATTGTCGGACTTGATCCGGAAGCGGTGAAACAAGTCCTTGCACAACTGCAATATAGTTCATAAAATTTAAATTATATAAAGCACAAAAAGCTGCAAATTAATGCAGCTTTTTTTATTGAAATATGATTAAACTTCGTCTGTAGGCAAGCCTAAAGAAATTCTCTTATCCTTCGGGTTGAATTTAATAATTTTCGTATCAATTTTATCACCGACTTTGAGAATATTTCCTTTCGAATTTTGATATTCAGACAAAGCTGATTGAGGAAGCAGTGCTTCAACCCCCGGAATGACTTCAACAAAAGCCCCAAACGCTTTTAGTCTTGTAATTACACCCTCTTTTACATCACCCTCTTTTAACTCTTCTTCGGCTTTTATCCACGGATCAGGCTCAGTATTTTTTAGACTTAGGCTTATTCTTTGTTTTTCATGGTCAATGTCTATAATTTCAACATTGATTTCCTGTCCTACAGAAAGCAAATCAGTCGGGTGTTCAACCCATTTCCACGAAATTTGAGATAAAGGTAATAAGCAATCAACACCGCCAATATTAACAAAAGCGCCAAAATCTGTGATTCTGACGACTTCTCCTTTAACTATCTGACCTACTTCAATCTGCGAGAATACATTTTTTCTTGTTTCTGCCATGTTTGTTTCATAAACTTTTTTATTTGAAAGAATAAGATTATTCTGAGCTTTGTCAATTGTTAAAATCTTTACATCAATTTTGTCTCCTGGCTCACATGCAGCTTCTTTTGCGCATAATTGTCCTTGCGGAATAAATCCTTGTACCCCCGAGATATCGACTATTACTCCACCTTTTACGTGCTGGCTTACTACGACTGAGATAGTGTCGTCAGCATCTTTAACACTTTGAAGCTCAGTCCAAGTATGAGCCAGATGTACTTTCTTGTAAGACAACGTGAATTTTCCGTTCTCATCGCAGTCTTGGGTGATTAGAAACTCATACTCTGTTCCTTTTTCAAGGATTTCTTCTACTCTGGCTTTCTTGTCAGCAGAAACTTCATAACTCGGGACAAATGCTGTGCTTTTTGACCCGATATCTACAATTGCACCATCAGATTCATATGCACACACAAGCCCTTTTACAATATCTCCTTTTTTAAAATTATAATCATATTTTAATAAAAGGGATTCAAAATCTTCATTCGAATACTCTTTACCCATTTCGTATTCTCCATTTCCAATAAACACAGTTTAGTATATCATGATTTTCAATATAGAGCAATAGGCATGCGGGGTTTGGAATAAAATCTTTTTGTAGTGCCATTTTTAAGGCGGAATAGATAACTTTTTTTGTTGACAATGCTAACCATATTACTATAGAATATGTTTGAAGCATACAAATTAAGTTTTGAGGTTATTATGAAAAAGATTGCAATTGCCGTATCAGCACTGATTTTAGCTTTGCTTATCGCAGGAATTTTTATTCTGAAAGCAAATCGAACAAATATTGAGGAGAGCATGCCTGATATTGAACAGGTTCAAGGTGAACATCAGGAAAATTATTCTAAAATCAATTTAGATGTTCCGATAAATGCTGAAGACATAAAAGACGAAATTCCGCAATCAAATATTAAAACCGAGAAAAAAATCATATTTAGAGTTCCGTTAAAAAAAGCTCGAGTAAAATTACCGCAAGCAGAGAAAAATACATCGGATAATCCAGACACCATTGAGTCAGGGAATACTAACAATGTTACAAAAAAGTATACACCTGAAGAAGAAGAACTTCTAAAAAAGATTCCTCGTTCTGATGTTGTTGTTGTAGATAAAGAAATAAAACTGAAATCATCCGGAAAGTATCGTTTTAGATAAAAACTTTGTGACATTTAAATATACCGCTGCTAACCGTTCCTATTGAGATAAGGCTATTATTGTTTGTTAGTATTATTTCTCCGTCTTGAATATTAAGTTTAAGTGGATTCCCGTTGGATATTCTTTTTAAGTCTGTTTCATTTATTTCTTTGCAAGGCAAATTTATACATTTAATTGGATTTATTAAATGCATCTGTATATCAGCGATAGTTTTGATATTATTTAGATTTATCGAATTCTCCAAAACGAAGATTCCTGCCTTTGAACGAATTAAATTTAAGAGATATCCGTGAGTTCCCAATATTTCACCTAAATCATTCGCAATTGAGCGGATGTAGGTTCCTTTAGAGCACTCAATATAAATTTTAGCTTGACGATGTTTTTCATCGTAATTAAGAATTTTTAGGCATGTAATATTAACTTTACGGGGTTTTATTTCAACATTTTCACCTTTACGTGCATATTCGTACAGTTTTTTACCATTAACTTTTATCGCAGAATACAAAGGCGGGTATTGTTCAATATCTCCTATAAAATGTTGCAATGCTTCTTCTATTTCTTTTAATGTAACAGTTTTATCACTTACATTAATCACATCGCCTTCCGTATCATATGTAGTAGTAGATTTGCCAAGTTGAATAGTCCCAATGTAGGCTTTGTCGTCAGCTAAGTATTCAATTAGTCTGGTTGCTTTACCAATACATATGGGCAAAACCCCTTCCGCAAAGGGATCTAAAGTCCCGGTGTGTCCTATTTGCCTAATTTTAGTTATTCTTCTCAAAACGGAAACAACATCATGTGATGTCATTCCTCGGGGTTTGTAAACATTAATAATTCCGAACATTACTTAATTTCGCCTTTTGATATTTTGTCAATCAAATCAAGCACCCTTGAACCTTGTTCAAGACCGTCGCTGTACACGAATTTGATTTCAGGCGTAAGTCTGAGTCGTATGCGCTTTCCTATTTCATACCGAACTCTTCCTGTATTTTTTTCAATAATCTCTTTATCTTTTTCAATCTGTTCCGGTGAACCTAAAACGCTGTATATGACTTTTGCAAATGAATTGTCATGAGAAACTTCCACATCAACAATAGATACTACGCCTTCCAGACCCCGAATTTCTTTCCTTAGGATGTCAGAAATATCACGCATCAATTCTTTTCTAACTCTTTCATTACGTAAAGTTGACATGGTTTTCTCCTTATCAAATCTTTGACAGAAATATTATAGCACAAATTCTTTTATCCTTGTTTTTGTTATGCTTTTTTATCAAATTTTGACTCTGTATCTTGCATTTGTATTGATGTTTCTTTCTGCTTTTTTGCCATAAGCCTTGCTTTGTCAATTTTGCTGCCAAATAAACTCATGACTCCACCGGCAACGATACCGGTTAACAGGCCTTTTGTCCCTGAAAATAACATTGTGGTGAGTGCAATATTAGTTCCGATACCAAAAATTGCAGGTAAGACTCCTGTAAATAGCTTTGAAATCTTATCATCTTTGTTGTCGGCAATTGCTAATGCTATACCTCCTGCTGTTAAACCTATTCCTGCTGTTACTATATCCGTAGGAGCACTCCCCAAAACCAAATCCCTTTTTTTGTCAAAATAGCTGTAACATTCTTGCTTATTAGCATATCTTAATCTCTTTTCAGTCTTATTTAAAGCATTATTTAAAACAGATTTTTCTTCCGGATTAAGGGAATTTGAAAGTATTTCTACAAGTTCACGATATAAACCTTTTGTGTTGTCTTTATTACCAACGAATCCGTCAACGTATGCTTTTCCTTCTTTTGAAAGCGCTTCTTTGTTTGCTTGAAGCATATCTTGAGCCCAAAAAGATAAATTTTTATCAAAGTGTTCGGAATTACTTACAAATTTGTCTTCAAATCCATGTTTATAGCTTCTCCATCGCTGTCTAATGTCACTATTTAATGATTCCATAAGTTTCTCTTGTTTCGCAAATCGGTCATTAATACTTTCAGTGGAAAAATAATTACGGTTATTTTTAATCAGGTTTAATTTTTCCATAATAACGGATTTCTTATCGGCAGGTAATTTGTTAGAATATTCTTTTATTAGCAGTTCTAATGAATCCAT
>JAEEXX010000113.1 GCA_016287985.1 Candidatus Gastranaerophilales bacterium | reverse complement strand
GTCAGATTAATCAAATATTCAATTGAAGCTACAATATCCTGTACCGTCAATGTTCTCTGGTTTTTAGGAATATTCAGATTCAATTTTTTGTTTAATTTATAACGACCAACACGACCGATATCATATTTCTTGTCATCAAAGAATCTTGATTCAAGAATTTGACGTCCGCCCTGTGCAGAAGCCGGATCGCCTGGTCTTAACTTTTTGTATAAATCGATTAATGCATCGTCGGTAGTTTCGGTAGTGTCTTTATCTAAAGTCTTTTTCAAGAATTCAAAATGAGTGAATAAAGATTCCATTTCGGAAACAGTGATACCCATTGCCTTAAGTAATGTAGTAGCAAGGATCTTTCTGTTCTTATCAATCTTAACGTAAATAATATCATTAGAATCCGTTTCTATTTTCAACCATGCTCCTCTGTTAGGAATCATAGTTGCGTTATAAAGTCTTTTACCAGTTGGCGAAATTTCTCTTTTAAAATAAACACCCGGTGAACGGACAATCTGTGAAACGATTACACGTTCAGCACCGTTTACGATAAAAGTACCTTTCTCAGTCATAGTCGGTATATCACCGATATAAACTTCTTGTTCTTTAATTTCACCGCTATCACGATTAACAAGTCTCACCATTACACGAAGCTGTTTTGCATAGGTTGCATCATGGATACGAGCTTCTTCAACCGTGTATTTTGCATTGTCAAACGTGTAATTCGGCAAGAAGTGAAGCTCCAATCTACCCGTATAATCCTTAATAGGGGAAAATGCAAGCAACTCTTCCTTCAAGCCTTCTTTTAAAAACCATTCAAATGATTTTTTTTGCACGTCAATTAAATCCGGTAAATCGTCAAGTCTGGTATTCGGAATACCCATTGGCGTTACTCTTTTTGCGTATTTTGTCGACATTAATTCACCTCATCTATTCTATGGTGTACGAACTATTTATAAACTATATATTTATATTCAAACTAATTTCGGACATAATTATCCCATAATTATCCATGTTACCTCATCGTACACCATCAATATTGAGAGTCAACACAATAAGCGTATTTTTTACAATTTTTCAAGCCTTATCGTTACAAAAATTTACAAATTGATTTATACCGTATTTTTATTTACAAAAATTAATACTGTAAGTGATATAATTATTTAAAAAGCAAAGAGGATAGATAAATGAGTGATTTAAAAATATACCTGGATAAAGATATTGATACTGATTTAATTAAAACAAAGAAAATAGCAATAATAGGGTTCGGATCACAAGGTTATGGTCAGGGAATGAATCTTGTTGATTCAGGATGTAATGTTGTTTTTGGGTTAAGACTCGGTGGTAACTCCGATATTAAGGCAAAAAACTACGGGCTGAAAACAATGTCCATTGAAGATGCCGTAAAATGGGCAGATATTGTTCAAATCCTTATTCCGGATGAAGTTCAAGCAAAAGTATACGGAGAACAAATTGAGCCAAATATGAAAGCCGGCCAGTATTTAATGTTTTCACACGGATTTAATATACACTACGGATTTATTAAGCCAAAAGAGGGTGTAAATGTTATTATGGTTGCTCCAAAAGCTCCGGGGCATACCGTAAGAAGTGAATACACATCAGAGAAAGGTGTTCCGTCTCTGATTGCTATAGAAAAAGATTGTTCGGGAGATTCGAAAGAAATAGCCCTGTCCTACGCATCCGCAATTGGCTCCGGTCGTACAGGTATCATTGAAACAACGTTTAGAGAAGAAACTGAAACTGATTTGTTTGGCGAACAGGCTGTGCTTTGCGGGGGCTGCGATTTTCTTATTAAAACTGCATTCGAAACTCTTGTTGAAGCCGGCTATTCTCCATATATGGCATATTTTGAAGTTTGCCATGAATTAAAATTAATTGTTGATTTGATTTATCAAGGCGGGATTGAAGATATGCACTATTCTGTATCAAATAATGCGGAATACGGGGATTATACAAGAGGCGGGAAAATAATCAATTCGGATACAAAAAAACGAATGAAAGAGATTCTTGCCCAAATCCAGGACGGGAGCTACGCAAAAGAATTTATGACTGAATTCTCATCAGGCGGGGGTAAATTTAAAGAACTTCGCAAAGCATCCGAAGGACATCTGATTGAAAAAGTCGGCGCTGAACTCCGCTCATCATTCAAATGGAACAAAAACAGCAAAAATAATCTTATTGATAAAACAAAAAATTAAATTATAGAAATGCTCTTATAACTCCATACGGTTTTAGTTTGGGGTTATTCTTTTCCGATGGGTTTTTAGCAAAATAATCTTTTAAAACTTTTCTGGCCTTTAAATATTGTTTGTCCATAACATAAATATTAGTAAGAGCTATTACATACTCTATATTTTTCGGATGCTCAAGAATCAAACCCTCATACATGCCAATTGCCTCATTTTTCGTACCCGTTGCGGAATATATCTCAGCCAGTAATTGTTTTGCAGATTCTGTATTTTTCATGGAACCGGATCTGTTTAAATTTTCTTTTGCCTGCTCATAATCACTCATCAAATAATATGACACTGCAAGATTGTAATAAATCATCGAAACCGTATCATTACTGTCAGCCAGAGATAGGGCTTTATTCAGGGCTTTAATAGCTTTAGGATAATCTTCCAATGCAACATACGCATCAGCTAAATCCACATATCCGTTAGGAATATTCGGAGCTTTCTTAATATATGTTCTTGCTTCTCTTATCTTAGCATTGGCAACTTGCGAATCATTTCCTATAATAAGATATTTTGTATATTCACCACTACAATTTTTTTTATTCGTGATATCGGGCTTTATACTGTATAAAAGTTTTATTGTATTTATATCTGCATCAGTAAGAGATTTTCTCAAATCTTTGCTCACAGTAGCAATATCTGTAGCAATATACATTATATTTTTTTTGTAATCGCTGTGGCCCATAAAACCAAGCGTATGACCTATTTCATGCAAAGCTGTATTGTAAACCTGATTCCGCGAAAAATAACTTCCGTCTGGAGAAGTTAAATAATAGTCAGTTGTCATATTTTTTAAAATATTTGATGCAATTGAGGGCTGAGTTAATGCAACAACAAACTTTTCGTTTTCATTTGCTGTAATCTTTTTGTTGTTAAAACGAATTATTATATTTGGTTTTTCGGAAACCTCTTTAAATTTCACAGTTTCTTTTGCTGCTCTCTCCCAAGTTGCAAACGCATTGTTAATTTCAGCAACAAAGTACTCAGGTGCCTCATCTTTATTTATAAATTCATACGTAATCGGATTATTAGCCCAACGAACAATTTTTTGATTATAAGTTGCCTGCTCTATATAATTATCAGGATATTTTCTGTGAATTTCCACTCGAAGTTCGGATAAAAAATTTTCCGCTTTAAACTTTGCTCCATCATTAATCGGATATTTAATAAATTTAACAAGGCGCTCTTGAGCATCGGCGTTTAGAGGAGAATTCATAATTAAATTAACATATTTATATCTGTCTTCAGATTTTGTATAACCGTTCTCAAATGCCTGCTCATACATTTCTTCAGCTTTAGCGATATTGTTTTGTTTAAAATAATAATCTGCCATGAAAATACTGACTTTATTTGGATTAGAGCCAATATACAAATATCCGCATAATACAAAACATAATACAGACAGAAAAAAACATCCAACCCTTTTCATTATTTAGAATTCTCCAAAACAGGTTCCGTATCATCATCTTTTACGCCGTTATCTATATTTAGGGTCTTAACTAAAGTTTTCACATCACCTTTAAGCTTAAAATACTCTTTAAATTTTGAAGTGGTCTTAATATTAAATGAACGCCCGTTTTTATCTTTATGTCTGGTAATCAGTCCTTTTTCAAGAAGTTCCGTTACGTGTTCATAAGCGTTTGAACCTCGCAAATCTTTTAACAAAGTTTGGCGTATCGGTTCTTTTAAAGCAATAACAGTCAATGTTTTCAGCACCGGTGGCTTTAATTCAACAGGGCAAAGCTTTTCAACGATGTCAAGATGTTCTTGCTTAACCTGCAAAATATAACCGTTTTCATCATCAATTTCCAATGCACCTTCCCTTGAAGCATAGTCCATTATAAGTTCAAGCAATGCTTCTTCAACAACATCCGGCTGTTCCTCAAGGATTTCTGCAATCTCATTTATTTGCAAAACTTTTGCGGTAACAAACAGAACCGCTTCAATTCTCGATTTCAACTGTTCCATTCATATCCTCGCTTAATACAGATACTGTATTATTCACTGCATCAAAAATATTATCTTCATTATCTTCTTCGGTTTCTTCATCCTGTTTCGGCGCAGAACCTTCCCTTTTTATAACATACAAATCCGAATAAAATTCATCCTGCACTAAATCATAATCACTTTCTGCCGTTAAAAACAACAGCGAAACATATGCATTAATTCTATCCATGCCTAGAAGAGTAAGCTCGTTCAATTCAATACGATCTTGGCGATTAAGTATTTCTTCTAAGTTTGCTTTTAAACGCTGAACTCCATTTTCAATATATTCATCATGCGCAAGATTAATAATATCCTCCGGAGATAATCGAGCATAATTTTGAACTCGCCTTTTTGCCCTTTCATGAGCATTTTTCAAGGCTTGTTTTTTATCAAGCATTTCATAAAATTCGAGTTGTCGTATTAAATCTCTTAAAGTGACCACACGATTATGATTTAGCCTTACACTTGTCCTTCTCTGTAAAACTTCGTCAATAGAAATCACATTATTTGTCGGAATATATTCACTGTTTTCGGAATACTCAAGCGGGTCATCATTATATTCCAAATCATTTTGTTCTTGAGTTTCAAAGTCGGAAATATTAATGCCCTCAAGGATATTTGATTTAAGCTTTAACAGTATTGCTGCAAAAAGAAGGGTTCTTCCCGTAAGTCTTAAATTTTGTGCCTTCGACTGGAATAGATGTGCAAGATACTTATCTGTAACCTCAACAATATCAACATTCCAAGGGTCAATCTTCCCTTGTCTTGCCATATTAACAAGTATTTCAATACCATCAGCTTCGGCCTCTTTAACAACTGCTGAATTCATAACGTCATTATTGTAATTTGCATTATCAAAATTTGTCACCATCTCTCACCAAATGAATCTAATCCCCAGGTTCTATTCTAGAGTATTTTAATTACAATTCCCTCATCTATATTGAGGGTTTTTATTGCAAATCTACATACTCCGGCAGCCCGTGCAAAATACACTCCTCCGAGAGTTCATTATAACACATTTATTTTCATTATGTAAATTAAAGTTAATTTACACAAAATTATTAAGTATATTTAACCTGCAACACACACCCTGTTTCTGCCGCCTGATTTTGCATCATACAAAGCTTTATCTGCACGTTCGAAAAGCGCTCCTCCGGTTTCAGAATTATCAAATTCAGCTAAACCCATGCTTATGGTGACATTTATGTCCTGCTTGTCAGGATTATCCCGATTAATAGTAATCGGAGTTCCTTCTACCGCAGAACGTAAACGCTCTCCTACAATTTTTGCTTCATCTATCTTCGTATAGGGAAGCAGAACTGCAAATTCTTCTCCGCCATATCTTGCCGGAATGTCCGATTCACGAAGCGCCTCTTTAATAATACCTGCTACAGTTCTCAAAACTTCATCACCTGCGGCATGTCCATATTTGTCATTTACCCCTTTAAAGAAATCTATATCAATCATCATTGCGCATAGAGGTTTGTTTTGGCGTTTAGATGATGCAACTTCCTGTCCCAAACGTAATTCGAACT
>JAEEXX010000112.1 GCA_016287985.1 Candidatus Gastranaerophilales bacterium | reverse complement strand
AATAGGTGAATAAAATTATCTTTTTTCCACATTCAATTATTCTAAGCGACATCATTATCATGCGATAATGCGCTGTTACATGTAGGTTGGGTATAATCCAATAAAAATAAAAAGGAAAAGAAAAATGATACAACAAGAAACAAGATTGGTAGTGGCAGACAATACAGGTGCTAAGGAATTGCTTGTAATTCGTGTTATGGGTAGTTCTAATAAGAAATTTGCATCAGTGGGTGACGTAGTTACTGCGACAGTAAAAGATGCAACTCCAAATATGACTGTTAAAAAGTCAGAAGTAGTCAAGGCTGTTATAGTAAGAACAAAACATGATATTAAGCGTGCTGATGGTTCTGTTATCAGATTTGATGAAAATGCGGCAGTTATTATTAACAAAGATGGTAACCCGAGAGGTACCCGTGTATTCGGGCCTGTAGCAAGAGAACTTCGTGATAAAAACTTCATGAAAATAGTTTCACTTGCACCGGAAGTAATATAAGAAGTGAATAATCTGATAAGTGAATAGGTCTTATTAACTTAGCTCTTATTAACTTCATTAAAATGGAGAAATAGAAATGGCAAATTCAAAGAAAAGCTTGCATGTAAAAACCGGTGACAGAGTTGTCATCACGGCAGGTAAAGATAAAGGAAAACAAGGTAACATTAAAAAAGCACTTCCTTCTGAAGGAAAGGTTTTAGTAGAAGGTGCCAATATGGTTACTAAGGCTACAAAAGCAAATCCGGCATATGGTATTCAGGGTGGTTTGATTAAAAAGGAAGCTCCTTTAGACTCATCAAATGTTATGATAATATGTCCGAGTTGCGAAAAGCCGACAAGAGTCGCACACAAGATTGTGGATGGCAAAAAAGTCCGTGTTTGTAAAAAATGCGGTGAACAGTTAGACGTATAGTACTAATAGTAAACACGCAACCGGGGGGGTAAATAGAACCGGTTTAATGTGAAATTACCAGCTTACTGTTGATAGTTATCAGTAAATACCTCGCCTGTGTTAATCGTGTTCAAGAAAAAGGAAAAGGAAAATGACTAAAACAAAAAATCTTCGAGCAAGATACGATGAAGAAGTAAAATCAGCTCTTAAAGAAAAATTCGGTTACAAAAATGACATGATGATTCCGAGACTTCACAAAATAGTTCTTAATATGGGTGTTGGTGAAGCTTCTCACAATTCTAAAATAGCGGATGCTATTCAGGCTCAATTGACAAAGATTGCAGGACAGCATGCTGTTGTTACAAAAGCTAAAAAATCTATAGCATCTTATAAATTGAGAGAAGGAATGCCTGTCGGTGCAATGGCTACATTGCGTGGTGAAAGAATGTATGATTTCTTGCAAAAATTAATCTGCGTTGTTCTTCCTCGTATTCGTGACTTCAGAGGTGTTTCTCCAAAGAGTTTTGACGGCAGAGGCAATTATACTTTGGGGCTTAAGGAGCAAGCGTTATTTCCTGAAATCAGTTATGAAGAAGTAGATTTAGTAAAAGGAATGAATGTTTCAATAATTACAACAGCAAATACCGATGATGAAGCAAGAGAACTCTTGAGATTATTGGGTATGCCGTTTAAGAAATAAGTGAATAAGTGAATAAGTGAATAAGTGAATAAGTTCATTTTAAATTTGTTCAAGTGTTCAAAGTTCAATTATCGCTTTTAGATAAGATAAAAATAAAACATAGAAATATAAAGGAGAAAATTCATGGCTAAAAAAGCGATGATAAACAAAGAAGAATCAAGAAGAATCTTAGCATCAAAAGGAAAATATCCTACTGTAAGATTACATAACAGATGCAGTATATGCGGACGTCCTCACGGATATCACAGAGATTTTGGCTTGTGCAGAATTTGTTTACGTAAAATGGCTCACCAAGGTTTATTGCCTGGTGTAACAAAAGCATCTTGGTAGTATGGGAATAAATGTAATTCGGCTTGTATAGAAACTTACAGGCTTATAGTTTATTTATTTTCATTTTTAAACAAGCATAGGTAGCCGTATATTCAAGGATTACAAAAATTATATATTATATAAACCAGTCTGCCTCATAGTGAGGGTACAGACTGGTTTATGTATGCAGGTAAATGCTGTATCAGAAAAATGGTAGAAATTAAATCTTATTAACTTAATAACTTTTCTCTTATTAACTTATTTTAACCAAAAGAAAAAGCTTGAGCTGGGAGACTCAAGCGGAAAAAGGGAAAAGGGATCTTTTATGATTATGTTTTTAGTTTGACTTTCCTATTTTGGAGAGGTTTTTTATATTTAGTAATAGTACCCTCTCGGTCAGCTTCGCTGACATCTCTCCAAAGGAGAGATAGGATTTTGCCATATCTGCTCTTCGGGGTGTTTTACCCCGCAGAGAGATAGGTTCTTTTAGTGCCAACATAGTCGACACTTATTTTTACCTGTTTGCGGGAAAGTATATACTATTCCGCTTATTACTCAGGGAAGTTAGAGTTTGTCTAACCGTAGCAGACATGTAGTAGTTAAACAGTTTAATATGCTTAACTTGCATGCTGTTTTCCTAAGTATAAACAGGTTAATATCCTTTAGAGCTACAATATAGCCCTGAGAATATTCTTTTTATGCAGTTAGTCTAAAGGGATAGTTTCCCCAGAGAATAACGTTTTTATTTATTGTTTAGCGCTAAGCATCACTAATGATGCAATCTTTTAATAATTACTCATTAGTTACTGCTCACCCTAATTACTTAACTATGAGAAGATACCGAAGGTTCTGTCAACATTGTCTTTAATTACCTTTTCGATGCCTTCTCTTTGTTTATCAAGTGCGTTCCTTTCTGTATCAAGTTTACTAAGGTCTAAATCATATTTTTTATCTTTTCTGTCTATAACTTTTAATGTATGTTCATATTCAGCCTCTGCTTTTGCGAGTGCTGCTTTATCAATAGACGATGTTGGAGTAAAGCTTAAGTTTGTATCTGAGCTTACACTGACACCATTAAGATTAAAATTACCTTGTCCGTCTATTTGTGCCATTTCAATGCTCAACTGCCCGCTTTGAATCATAGCTGTCAACCATTCGGAATTCGTTGCAGCATCTCCGTTCGGTCCGTTAAAGTCGCTTATTGCGATACATCCGCCATGTTCTTGAATAGCGTTAAATATTCGAACATAGTAATTAAATTCTGCCATATTATAGTCATCACCGTTGGCATTTAATGCATTTTCATCCAAACCGTTAAATACTTTATTTGTATAGTGAGACCAAAAATAATTTACAAATTGGTTTATTACATCTTCTTCTTCAGAATCTAAATTTATCGTTGTGCCACCATTAGAATTATGATCTTGAGCCCAAGTTAACAGCCAAGACATAGCATTTTGTGATCCAGGAATTGATGGAACCCAACTAAATCCGTGATTTTGTAAGACTTGTTCAAATTGTTGTGCTAAATCAATTAGACCTTCATCTTCAGAATAATCGACAGCATTAATTGCGTCTGTTAAGTCTTGGTTTGAACCTAATTGATGTCCGCTATTACCGCCTTCAACCATATACCAAGCGAATAAATATGCATTATCTGTAAAACCTGCACCTGAATATACAGATTGATAATTTTGATATCCTTCATAAATTTCATCTTCAACAACAACTCTTCCTCTCGAGTCAACTAATACATAACCGTTGTTGCCGGATGTTGAACCTGCCGGGCTACCAGCCGGATTCGCAGCATGTAAACCGAACACATTACTAAAGTTTGCAGGAATGGTAGAATGTTCTCCCGATGTTCCATTAATTGTCTGCATAGTAAGAGTAGTTGCATCAAGTGCTTGTTGATACTTCTCGTATGCTTCATCCTGCTGGGTAGCAAGTTGAAGTTTGGCATTCTGAATGCTTTGAGCTTGATACTCGATATCATGCATTCGAGAAGTAATCATAAGAAGTCTAGCTTGTGATGATGCCATTCCCATTGTAGTGTGCCCTTTATTTTGTCCCTTTGTGACATGTATTACGGCAGTTTTTTTGAAAACTTTAATGTTTTGAATAATATTGTTACATAACTTTACATTATAAGGTTGTAATACAGTAATAGCTTGATTTTAAAAACGAATATTTAATGATAATTTGATAATATTTATCGATTAATGACTTATCAATTATTTATGCATGACTTGAATCAAGTAAAAAAGGAGTTATAATAAATATATACAGGTTACCCTTGAGAGGTGTTTTATGGATATTAGTTCAATAGCTTCTAATCTGGAAGCGAACCAAATGGAGGCTCTATACGCTGTTAAGATACTTAAAATGGCGCAGGAATCCGAGTTCGCTGTTACTTCAGAGCTGCTTGAAGATGTAGTTGAAATTTCAAAAGAAGCTATGGAAATGTTTAAGAGTGAGCGTGTATAGGAGTTTATCTTGTATAAACTCTGGGAAGTCTTACCTTTAAACGACAGGTAAGTTCATAGTTTATTGTATCTATAATTTTAGCCCAACTGTCAATTGACAGATCTTTTTCGTCCAGTAAAGTTATAACATCGCCAATTTGAGCATTCGCATTACCCAAATCAAACATCATTTGATCCATTGTTATATTCCCTACTTGCCGAATTTTTTGCCCATTTAAATTTCCCCAAATTTTATTGGAAAGTTTTCTGTCAACACCGTCTGCATAGCCAATAGGAATAGTAGCGACTCTTGTAGGTTCATAAGCGGTAAAAGTGTGAGAATAACTTACTCCTTCACCGGATTTTACTTCGTGTATGTTAGTAATTCTGCCTTTTAAGGACAGTATTTGTTTTAATTCAGGTACATTTTTTACTTCAGATGGTAAGTCGGGATACATTCCGTATATTGAAATTCCAACACGTACCATGTTTGATGGAATATCATATGCAAATGTTGCAGCAGTATTTTGAATATGTAACATTAATCCGGTTGTATCAATATTTTTGACTACTTCGTTCCATCTGCGTATTTGTTCCTCCGTCGGAGTTTTTTCCTCTGCAGCTGCCAGATGTGTAAATACACCTTCAAAGTTTAAGTAATCAGCATTTCTTACTTTTTCAATATACTGAACACCTTTTTCAGAACGCACACCGATTCTGTTCATACCTGTATCAAGCTTTACATGCACTTTTGGTTTAATTCCGGTTCTTTCATAAACTTCTCTGCATGCTTCAAGGTGTTCATCATTAAAAATTGAAATTGAAATATCATTTTGTGCCGCTGTTTCAATTGCCCAAACAGGGACTGCTCCTACAACAAGTATTGGTGCTTTGATTTTAATTTCCCTTAAATCCAGACCTTCATCAATTGATGATACTCCAAACCAATCCACTCCTGATGCAAGCATGGTCTTCGCAATCATTTGTGAGCCGTGACCGTACGCATCAGCTTTAACAATTCCTAAAAACTTTTTATTATCAGGAATAATTTTTCTGATTTCCCGTATATTATGCGCAAGATTTTCGAGGTTAATTTCAACCCAGGCATCTTTGTGTATGTTTATATTTGATTGTCTAATGTTTTTCATTTTTTTCCTTCCCCTCTCCATCGGGAGAGGATAGAACTCTTAGCAAACTTGTTTGCCTTAGAGTTCTTGGAGAGGGTTAGTTTCCTGTTCTATTCTTTTAATTACACCCTCAATATTTTCATAAACTTCGTTATTCCAAAATCTTAAAACTTTATACCCTCTATTTTCAAGATATTGCGTTCTTATATTATCTGAAAGTATATTTTCTTTTTCGTTATGTTTTCCACCATCAACTTATATTATAATTTTTGCTTTTTTGCAAATAAAATCA
>JAEEXX010000111.1 GCA_016287985.1 Candidatus Gastranaerophilales bacterium | reverse complement strand
TCAAGAGATACTGTTCCATCTTCGCTTGTATAAATTACTATTTCGCCCTTTTGAAAATCATTTTCCATGCTAAAACTCCTGTATTTATTATACCTTAAAAGTTTAAAACTTGCTTTCTTTGTTCTTTTGAGTAATGTTGTGTTGCTGTAAAGAAAGGGAAGTATATGGAAAAAGTTGGATTAAATATTACTCCAAAAGAATTTAAACAATTAAGCAAATGGGCTGCTTTTGTTCATGAATGTTATTATTGCAACAGTTCTTTAATAAAACAAGCCTGTCGGGGTAAACAAAAAACCTCATACGGATATCATTGGGAGTTTGTTAAAAAGTAGATTTTCAACCTGAATAATTTTAGATTAAAAACCTATAATTCTATGTGTTGTTTAATATACGGATCACAAAGAGATTTCTCCATTTTTACGTTAGAACATGCGATTTCTTCAATAAGACTGTTATACAACCCTTTTATGCTTATATAACTCTTTCTGTCACCATAAGTAAACGGATCAACTATATAATTTTGTGCTGACCAATCAATCGTGAGTAAGTATTCATTTTTATTTGAACCTGCTCCATATATATCAGCAATAAGAGCATCATTGCCCGCTGCGGATTTTTCGTGCCGGAGTAATAATACATCATCAACACCGTTGTTCTTTAAATCTTTAATATGCTTAAATATTTTAGATTTTGCATTTTTAGGAGCTTTCTTTATGGCATTCAATGCTTCTCCGCTTGCATATACCTTTGTGCCAAAAGTTGTATTGTTTTTGTTTATCCCCTGTATTTGTATTTGTTACTCCTTGATTTAATTTTATACAGCTTTTGATTACAATCCTATATTATCTAATTTCTTTTTGTTTTCTGATAACAAATGTGCCTTATCTACAGCTTTTTTTATTGCATTAGTAATAAACAATGAAATTCTCACAGGTTTATACGAATATTTAGTTCCGTCACCAACATCTATAATGAGCTGCGTATATTTAACATTAGGAGCATTAAGCCTGATTGGGAATTGTTCTGTCCTAATATTTACATCAATGGAATCATTTTCAGCGAATTTGGCAAGTTTTTCAAAATTTTTTAATCCTCTTCTTGACAAATATTCCGATAAAAACTTTTTTGCTTCAGGTGTAGACTTTACTGCCATACCAAAAGTTGTATTCTTTTTATTTATTCCATTTATCCCCTGTATTTGCATTTTTTATTCCTTTACTCCTTTAGATTAATCTGCTATCATCAAAAGCATCTTCAATTTTTCTTGATTTAATGCGTTCGGAATTTGATTTGTCAAATCTTGAGTATAAATCATCTATTATGCTTTTTACACTAGTTTTAGTATTATTTTTTACCTTGATGTTACCATCAATTCCTCTGCTTCCGAAAAGATTTTTCAAATAAACAAATTCAGCTTTTTCTTCCTTTGTTGCTCTTGAAATCAACTTTTTATCAAAAGTAAGTTTTTCTCCGAATGTTGTGTTGTAATTGGTATTCTGTACTCTTTGTACCTGCATTTTTTACTCCTTAAATTTATTTAGACTGCCCCATATAAAAAGGAGCAGTCCTTATGTATTCTATGCATAAATAAATTTCAGATTCTTACAGAACCCCTGAGCTCCGCCGAACTTTTCAGAAAATACTCCTCTGAAAACACCTTTTTCTTTAATTGCCGCCATAAGTGCATTTTGTGCACCTTCTACATTTTTGTTTAATGAGAAGAATTTATTTATGATAACAGGAATTACTTTTTGTTCGGTGGGTCCCATTTCAGCTAATTTTGCTTTATAGATTTCTTCATCGGTTTTTATGTATTTTTTGCCCCGCCCTGCGATATAATGGAAATCCGCATATGATATGTTATATTTACGGCATATTTCACTCGCTAAAGCTTCTGCCCTGTCCCAAAGGGCTTTATCTGTTCTTCCGCCGTCTACATATTGTTTGAACAGTTTATCATATTCTTTATCGGCTTTAATAATCTCAGGCATTATTTTAGCTTCATCCGATGTCATATCTTCAACCGCATCCATTGCTCGGTCAGTGAAGATTTCGGCAACGGCGTGTACTTTTGCATATGGGCTTATGTTTCTGTAATCAGCCTGAGGCTCAATAGCCATTAAAACTCTTTGACGCATTCTGCTTGTACCTTTTACTCCGTCATCATAGATAAAACTGTCTATAGGCGAATGTTCCGAATAAGTGAGGTAATCTCCCAAACTTCTGTCTAATAAACCGTAACCGCCTTTTGGCATTACTTTTCTTTTACCTTCTGTCAGGTCGTTCAAATAATCACTCATTGGTGTCATTTTATCGGCATCCATATTTTTTCTTGCCTGAACTCTTTTATTTATTTCAATAACGTCACGGTTATTGGTTCTTGTAAGCCTGTCCATAAATTCATAATCGCCGAGGTATCTTTTTTCTCCGCTATCATATACTAATTCATCCATAATTTGGACAGCACTTGTATTATCTTTTTCTGTTACCGAAGGATGAAGTTCTGAAAGCATTTTTGCTTCCCATTCTTGTCTGCGTGCTTCTTCCATCATATCCAATCCTGTTTCATAATGCAGAGGCTGTGCTTTTAATAAATCATGAGATACCTGTCTTTGTACAATAGCCTTAAATGTATCTGTATAAATACCGCTTACTCTTCTGTTGAATTCCTCTTTTGGAATATCGTTTATGTGTTTCTTTCTCAAATCTGCCGTAAGTTCACGAGTTTCTGTTTCCAACTCGATAATATCGGCTCTGATAGGTTTACCTGTCTCTTTGTCTGTTAAGACTACATTTTCTTTTAATACTTTTGCACCAAAGTTGGTGTTGTAATTTCTGTAATTGTTGTTAATTGCTTGTACTTTCATTTTTTACTCCTTAAAATTATTATCCTTTTATATTAAACCCCGTAAAAATATTTTTTGCTAGTTTGTTTGTAAAATTTTTCAAATTATTTGCGAAAATTCAAAATTTATACTATCATTTGTGTGGAGGTTTCCGAATGATAAAAATAGATTCTTTAAGTGCGTACGCAAAAAGAAATCCTGACAAAATCATAAAAATCGATTCCAAAAAGTGGGCAAAAGCACGAGCTGCAATCGAAAAAGCATTAAGACACTCCAAATCCGAGCGGGCAAAAGCAGCCGAAAGTGCCTCTAAAATTTTCTTAAGTGTTTAAATTTCCCGTATCCATAACTACCAATACATATACGGAATTTGGTTCGAATGAACTTTTTTGCCACGATTATCCTTGTCGGTTTCGGATATCAAGCCTTCTTTTATTACTTCTACCGTTTTTTCGTATTGCGGTTTCTCTTTTAAAGGCTCATAGATTACGAAATTATCCGAATATATAAAATCTGGATTGTCTTTTTGCATCCTTTGCAGTTTATTTTTAAGTTTGCTGACCATTCTGAATGTTGTAAATTTATCGTTAATAAAATCTAAAATCGTTGTAGTTGTTGTAATTTCTGTCGGGAATTTTTCCGTTTTTAAACGGTCATCAGACAGAGGATTATAGAATTTGGTATATTTTTTCTCGATATAAAAAATTTCTTGCAGTTCCTGTTTAAGTTTATCATTCATAATCTTTGTCATTGACATGGAATCGGAAGTTATCACCCCGTGGATATTTTTTGCAGGATACTGAATATAGCCATATTCACCTCGATAAGCATTGTTTTTGTCATAAAGATGAAAGCAGCGGTTTGTGTGGTAGTTTCCTTTGCTTTTTTCAAATTGTGAAATGTTACTTTTGACAAATTGTTTAACAGAATTGACTTTCATAGATAAATTTATTCTAGCATAAGAAATTTTCGAAAAATATTTTTTGCGGGGTAAATATTAAAAGTTAATATTATATAAATCTATTTATCCGATATTTCTATACCAATGCTCCGCAGCCGGCTTCAAGGGCTTTGAGATTCAGTGGTAAAAACTGTTTTTTCTTTTCGCCCAAAACAAGTTCTATGGCCTTAGCAAGGTATTCTTTTGAAACAATATCACAGACATCTGAAAGTACACCAAGAGAAACCATATTCATAACTTTGCTTGAACCTAAAGAATTAGCAATATCTCCCATTTTTGCAAAAACATATTTTATATCATCACGAGGTTTTGTAAGCGCAACAAGAGTGGCATTCGCTATAATTGTACCGCCAGTTTTTACCCTTTTAACAAATTTATCAAAAGACTGCTGGTTTAAAACGAGTGCAAAATCTGTATCCTGTTTGTGAACAGAGCTTACTTCGGTATCAGACACAACAACTTCGCAATTACCCGTTCCGCCTCGCATTTCGGCACCATAGCAAGGATACCAAGTGACATTTTTACCTGCTAGCATAAAAGCATTTGCAAGGATTGTCCCTGCCAAAAGTACCCCCTGTCCTCCAAAACCTGCTAATATAAAATTTTTTTCCATTATTTAGTTTCCTTATTAATTATTGTTTTATGTCCTATTTTGCCAATTTGGGATTTAAGTTTTATGTGCTTAGGTATCTGTTTTATTATATTATCAGTACTTTTTGGTACTACAACATTATCTTTCCTTACGGTAAAGGCTAAAAGATCATCAAGCGGAATATATTTAGGATTTTTTGCTCCGACAAAATTAGGACTATAGGTAATTGCGCTAATTTTCATATTACATCTCCTCTGATAAGTCTTTAAATATTCCAAGCGGAAAAACAGGAATCATTTCATTCCTTACTCTTTCATGTGCTTCCTCGGGATTCATATGCCAATTAGTAGGACAAGATGAAAGTATTTCAACAAATCCAAACCCCAATCCTTTAAGCTGGACTTCAAAAGCCTTTTTTAAAGCCTGCTTGGCTTGATTTATATGCGGAACAGAATCCAGTGCGACTCTTGCTGAAAATGCAGTTCCGTCACAAAGTGCGATTTGTTCGGCAATTTTGACAGGATAACCGTAATATTCTTTATTTCTACCAAAAGGAGAAGTAGTTGTTACTTGCCCCATCATTGTTGTAGGTCCGAGTTGCCCGCCTGTCATTCCATAAGTTGTATTATTTATACAAATTGCAGAAACATTTTCTCCTCTGATAGCTGTATGCATTGATTCTGCAAATCCTATTGAAGCGAAGTCGCCGTCTCCTTGATATGTAAACACAAATTTATCGGGATTTGTTCTTTTTACCCCTGTTGCAGAAGCGCATGCTCTGCCATGCGGAGCTTCTACACAATCAATGTTTAAAAAGTCATACAAGAATACTGAACAACCGACACATGTTGAACAAATAGTATTTTCTCTCAAATTCAATTCGTCAATCAGTTCTGCCACCAAACGAACTGCAATACCGTGGTCGCACCCCGGACAAAAAGTATATTTAAAATCCTCTTTCATGGATTTTGGAATACTAAACACAGCTTGCATATTTTCCCTCCATACATTTACCGTTTACTACGGCTGAAACTATTTCTTCAACACTCAGCCATTCACCGCAAGGACGGTTTATTAGAGAGACATTTGATTTACCGTTGACGGCATATTTGACATCCTTAAACATTTGTCCCATATTCATTTCAACAACAACAAAATCTTTCCCCAGGCTTGCCAGTTCATATATGCGTTTTGTTGGGAATGGCGATAGTGTTATCGGTCTAAAACCGCCTGCTTTTATTCCTTTCTCTCTCAAAACTTTGATTGCAGCCTTTATATTGCGTGTCATTGAACCGAATGCCGTGAGAATTATATCCGCATCTTCTGTTTCAAATTCTTCGTAAGAAGTTTCATTTTCAGTAATTACTTCAAATTTTTTGAACAAATTATATATT
>JAEEXX010000013.1 GCA_016287985.1 Candidatus Gastranaerophilales bacterium | reverse complement strand
TGCTGATTGTGGGTACGGGTATGGTGCTTGCAGGGTTCTTTATAAACGGAGTTAATTTGCAAAACTTTGATTTAAGCAATTACAATTTACATCCCAATAATTTACCACTGATTCCTATGTTTTTTATGACAGTCAGCTGCGGTTTGCTTTCGGGCTTTCATTCCACCCAGGCAACAATTATTTCCAGAACGGTTATGAGTGAAAAAGATGGCAGACGAATTTTTTACGGTATGATGTGTGTGGAATCCTTAATTGCCATAATTTGGGCGGCAGCAGCAATGGATGTATATTCACTGAATCTCGTTCCGCAAAATCTTATAGGAACTGTAAATGTCGTAAATATTATTGCAAACAAGTTTGTACCGTTTAACCTTGCGTTTTTAGTAACACTTGCCATAATAGTTCTTCCTATAACCTCCGGGGATACAGCGTTGAGAGGATTGAGGATAACCATTGCAGATGCACTTAACCTTGAACAAAAAAATATTTTGAACCGGCTTGTGATAATTATTCCTATAGTTGTATGTGTACTCTTTATTCTTTATTGGGCTAAAACTAATGCCGGAAGTTTCGGTCTGATTTGGCGATACTTTACTTTCTTTAATCAGTTAATTGCAATTCCGGTACTTCTATGTGCCGCTATCTTTTTGGCAAAATTAAAAAAGAATTATTTTATAGCGCTGATTCCGGCATTATTTTATGTATTCATAACCATGTCATTTATTTTCAGCGAAAAAATCGGATTTAGCTTGCCTCTTAATTATGCTGAAATTATAGGTTTGTTATTAACTGTTTGTGCCTGCGTGTATTTTTATAAACTGATGAAAAAATAGTACAAAATTCCAAAAATGCCTAAATTATAAGAATATTCGCTACGCTTGATTTTGTATATTCAGCGTTTAATAATATGGGGGTAGGTGGTTTGTCGCTTACAAAAAAATTAAATAATGCGGGATACTCTGCCGACGAGGAGGTGACTAAATGTCACGTCCGAGGAGAGGTAAGTCTGGGAACCAGACTGCGACGCAAAGTAAATCGCAAGTGAAAACTAAATAACGCGGGATACTCTGCCGACGAGGAGGTGACTAAATGTCACGTCCGAGGAGAGGTAAGTCTGGGAACCAGACTGCGACGCAAAGTAAATCGCAAGTGAAAACTAAATAACGCGGGATGGAGCAGTCTGGTAGCTCGTCGGGCTCATAACCCGAAGGTCGTTGGTTCAAATCCAGCTCCCGCAACCATTTGAAAAGTCCCTATGGGGACTTTTTTTATGAGCCGAATTTAATAATTTAAAATTTCTGTTTGTTCAAATTAAATAAATTGTCAATTTTTACAAAATGTAAATATATAAATTAGCATTTATAAGAATTTGTTATGTTTTTGTGATAAACTTTTAGCGAATAGCGGTTTAAACTATCACAAAACAAGGCAATATATGTGAGTGTTTAGTAAGGCTATAAATAGCAATCAGATTGTATGAAATAGGATGGAATTCGTTTTTATGTTCAAATGTGCGTCGTTTGTCGGCTTCATAGAGAGTGATTTTGTGTTGTATTTCGACAATCGTAAGCCTCGGAGAGTTTTTGTATGAGAGTTTTTCGAACGCTGGCAGATTTTACGGCTTGGTTATTGCCTTCAAAAAATAAACGTTTGCAATATAAAGATTTGTGTTCATACTTGGATTTACGTGATGATTTAAAGAGGGCAAAGGAAAACTATGAAATAATTCTTTCTCGTCTGAAAAACAAGACAGATAAAATCAGAGTTGTATTTCTTGTGCGTGAAAATCAAAAATGGACTTATCAGTCAATATATGATGAGTTTGCAAAAAGCGATAAATTTGAACCTCTAGTTCTTGTGAGTTTATTGGAAATTTGCCATATCGGTAAAGATAAGACAAGAAATAATCTGGAAGAAAACTATAATTTTTTCAAATCCAGAAATATGAATGTTGATTATGCATACAAAGACGGGGAATATATTGAATTAGAAGAATTTCATCCGGATATTGTTTTTTACGATCAACCATGGGACTTACCCCAAATCCATACACCTTTTTCTGTTTCAAAGTATGCCTTAACGTGCTACTGCCCTTATGCATATGAGTTAACGGACAGTAGAGAACATTATCTGATTCAATTTCACGGATTTCTGTACAAATTTTTTGTTAACAGCGAAAGTCACTTGAAAATCTATGAATCATATTTGAGGGGGAACAGCAGAAATTGTTTTGTGGCAGGCTATCCAAAACTTGATGAATATTTTTCTCCTCCAAAAAGTAAAGGTATGTGGAAAAATAATGAAAAATTTAAAATTATATATGCTCCGCATCATTCATTTGAAAAAAACGGATTACGTTTGGCAACGTTTAAAGAAAACGGTCAATTTATATTAGATTTTGCTAAGCAGCACCCTGAAACCGAGTGGATATTTAAGCCACATCCAAGATTTAAGTATGCATTACTGAAAAACAAAATCATGAATGAGTCAGAGATAAATGACTATTATAATGAGTGGAAAAAAATAGGTTCGGTATATGATGAAGGTGATTACATTGATATTTTTAGGTCTTCGAATTTGTTGGTTACCGATTGCGTTTCATTCATAGCTGAATATCTCCCGACTAAACTTCCGATAATAAGACTTTCTAATTCAAGTCCTGCAAAGTTCAATGAAATCGGAAGTTTAATGAAAAAAGCTTGCTATAGCGTATGTAGCGAATCAGAATTTCAAAATGCCTTTAATAAATTGATTACAGAAAAAAATGTTAATAAAGAATCTTGTTCCGCAGAAATATTCTCAAGTATATTGGGTACTAAAAAATCATCAGCAAGAATTATGGAATGTTTAATGAACGGTATATTGGAGAGTTGATGATGAAGAACAGTTTATTCAATTGTGTAATAAAATCCGGTAATAAACATATTTTAACAGTTTTGGGGATGAAAATAGAATTTTATACGTCCGCAAAATCATCAAAATGGTTTTATAAACGTGCAAGATTACTATTAAAAATTCTTGATAAACTATTGCCAAAGGATAAATACAAAGTTATTTTTGATTCTTATCCCGATTTCGCAGACAGTGCTTATTTGTTTTATGAATTTTTAAAAGAAAAAAAACAAGATAAATTTAAAAAAATTATTTGGTTAAAAGAAGAAATAGAAAGCAGTCACTCAAAAATTAACGATAAAATATACCCGCTTTATTCAATAAAAGGTATTTGGAATTTAATAACCGCAAAATATATAATACATGACCATTGTAATGAATTTTTAGATTTTATTACATCAGACAGGCATGTCTTATTTAATTTGTGGCATGGTTCTCCAATTAAGGCAATCGGTATGATGGATGATGATGTATTGCCTAAAACAAGGAGAAGATACAATTATATGGCAAAACATTCATACTGGTTTGTTTCTTCCGACATATACAAAGTAATTATATCCTCAATGCTTCAAATAGATCCCAAGAAGATATATGTAACCGGAATCGTTAGGACAGATGTTATTTTTAAAGAAGGAAAAGAAGAATATATAAAGAATGTTTTCGGACTTAACGGATTTGACAGCATTGTTTTGTATGCGCCGACATATAAAACACGAGGTGCAAAAAAAATTGATGTAAAAGTTAATGCGGATACACTATTCTGCTTTGATAAATATAATGATGATGATTTTATAAAATATCTCAAAGGCAATAATATTTGTTTAATCATCAAACCTCACCCGTTTGAAGAAGCTGGTTTTATAAAGTTTCTAAATGATAATAATTATACTAATCTTGAAAATGTAAAAATAATTACAACAAATGATTTGACCGAAAAAGCAATAAATTTGAATGAATTATTCAGAGTTACAGATTTAATAATAAGTGATTTTTCGTCAATTACAATCGACTATGCAATTTCTAAAAAACCAATTTTATATTTGACACACTATCTTCAAAATTATCGAGATGGCAGAGGTTTTATTTTACCTGATAATTTAAAAATTTTAATGCCCGGGGAAACAGTCAATAATTATGAAGAGTTAATAAATAAAATGGCAATATGTTTAAAAACTAAAGAGCAAAATTATACAGATGAAGAATTAAAATTTATATATAAATACTTAGATGGCAAATCATGCGAGAGAATTTTTGAAGTTATGAAGGAATTGTAGGGGGGATATGATAAATAAAAACTATTGTATGAGCCAATTTTTGGCATTTAGATTTATTAAAGACGAAGCATTAAATTTTTATGAAGGCTTAAACCATACCGTTTATAAACCCAGAAAAAAAGATGAATTAACGCCGATTAAAACGGTTGAAGATATTGATAAGGCTATAAAAGAAAAGGTCAATGAATTTTTTATACCAAATAAAACGGCAATATTTTTATCAGGCGGAATGGATAGTGCAATCTTGGCATCGTATCTTCCTAAAGGCACAAAAGCATACACATTTCAATGTATTGCGGATGGAGCAATAGATGAAACAGCAAGGGCAAAAAAATATGCGAATATTTTAGACTTCGACCATGAAATTATTGAAATGAATTGGTCAGATTTTGAAGAGTTAACTCCTGAAATTTTAAGATTAGATGGGGTCCCTTTTCATTCTATTGAAGTACAGCTTTTAAAAGCTGCGAGACATGCTAAATCTCAAGGAATAGAAAGAATAATAATCGGTGATGCAGCAGATTACGTTTTTGGCGGAATGGACAAAATTTTATCAAAGGACTGGACTTTTGATGAATTCTATAATCGGTTTAACTACGTTGATCCTGAAAAAGTACTTAAAAACGGTCAAAGCGTCAGAGAGATATATGAGCCATATAGAATAGGGACTAACAGCATAGATTTTCAGCGAATGCTTAAAGATTACATGGATATTGAGTCAGATACTTCCTATATGCATGCATTTAAAAATGCAGGAATTAAATATCTTGATCCGTATTCATATATGGAGTTGGCTGTGCCACTGGATTTAGCAAGAATTAGAGCGGGAGAATCAAAGTATTTAATAAGAGCACTTTTTGCAAAAAGATATCCCGATATTCCCGTACCAAATAAAATCCCGATGCCTAGGGCGACTAATCAATGGTTAAAAGATTATAAAGTTTCAAGACCGGAATTTATATCAAATTGTACCGAAAATATGACCGGTGATCAAAAATGGCTTTGCTGGTGTTTGGAACAATATTTGAATATGCATGAAGGGGCAAGTATTTAAGACAAGGAGATTGCTAATGTCAGATAAAATAGTTATTGGATATACTTCAGGTGTTTATGATTTATTTCATATAGGACATTTGAATTTATTGAAAAATGCCAAGGGGCTTTGTGATAAGTTAATTGTCGGGGTGTCAACCGACAAACTTGTGGAATACAAGCATAAATGTCCTGTTATTCCGTTTGAAGAAAGGATTGAAATCGTAAGAAGCTGCAAATTCGTTGATGCGGCAATTCCACAGGAAGAACTTGATAAATATAAAATGTGGGAAAAACTTCATTTTGACATTCTTTTTGTAGGAGATGATTGGTACAATTCTCCAAGTTGGCAGGAAATGGAAGAAAAATTCAAAAAAGTTGGAGTAAGAGTCGTTTACTTCCCTTACACAAAAGGCACAAGCTCTACAATTTTAAACGAAACGCTTAAAAAATTGAGAGAAGAAGCAAATCATAATACTAAAAGCTAGTTAACACTTGTATCGGAATTCGTCGGAGAAAGAAATGTTAAAAATATCTGTAATTATGCCTGTATACAATATGGAAAAATACTTAAGTCAAGCGTTAGAAAGTCTTATTAATCAGACGCTTGAGGATATTGAAATAATATGTATAGATGATTGTTCTACAGATAATTCGTTAAAAATTTTAAAAAAATATGCTGCAAGGGATAAAAGGATTATTCTTCTTGAACAGAAAGAGAATTTGGGACAGGGAATTGCCAGAAACAGGGCGTTAGATATTGCAAAAGGCGAATATATTATGTGTCTTGATCCTGATGATTGGCTCGAACTTGATGCATGCGAGATTTGTTATAATCAAATATCAAAAAATCAAAATGATTTTGTTATTTTTAATCACCGGTCATTTTATCAAAAAACAGGCGAATACAAACAAGCAGAATATACCATGGAACCCTTTTCGGATGTTATGGATTGTCCTAATATTGAGCTTAAAAATGTGAAGCGAAACTTTATTAAACAGGGCGGTATTTCTTGTAATAAAATATACAGCAGAAAATTTTTAAACGATAACAATATAAGGTACGGCACTCTGAGAATGGGAGAAGATGGCGTTGTATTTATTAAATGTATAGCTTATGCAAAAACAATTTCTATAATAAATAAGGTTCTTTATAATAGACGAATTCATGATAACAATACAATCGTAAGGCCTGATTTTAAATATGGCACTCTTGTCGCCGAAAAGAGTATGTATGAAGAAATAAAAAAACACAATATAGATAAAAATCTTTTTAATTTCTATCTGGAAAAATATATGTTTAAGGTAGTGAGTTCGTACAAAAGATATGCTAAACAAAAGAAATTAAATATAAAAGATTACTATGAAAAAATAAGAGAAATGGCATCGTTTTTATATAACAATGAGAATTTATCCGATTTAAAAGCTTCAGAATACTATGAACCTTTTATGGAGTTTGTTAATGAAACATTCTCGGAGTATATATTAAAAACCTGTATCAGACAAGGAAACTGTACAGGCTGCAGTGCCTGCTATAATATTTGTTCCGTTGGAGCAATAACTATGCAGGAAAATACGGAGGGGTTTATTGAACCTGCTATTAATAAGAATAAATGTACTAATTGCGGTCTTTGCACAAAAACATGTCCTGCTATGAATCCGGAATATAAAAACGATAAAACTCCTCCATGCTTTGGATATATGGCAGATGATGAAACAAGAAAGCAGAGCTCTTCCGGCGGAGTATTCTTGGTTTTAGCCAATCAATTTATAAAAGAAGGCGGATATGTAGCAGGTGCTGTTTGGACTGATGATTGGAGGGTAAAACACATTGTTTCCAACAGGATTGAAGATATTGATAAAATGAAAAAATCAAAATATCTTCAAAGTGAAATTGGTGGTTGTTACAAAGAAATTAAAAAACTGCTTGATAATAAAGAAAAAGTTTTATTCACGGGAACTCCGTGTCAGGTTGCAGGATTAAAGTCATATCTCAGAAAAGATTATCAAAATCTATACAGCCTTGATATATTGTGTCATGGTGTACCAAATGCCAAAGTATTTCATAAATATTTAAAAGAAAACTATAATTTCAACGAAATCAAAGATATTGATTTCAGAGATAAAGAAAAAAACGGCTGGGGGGTAACTCTCAAAATCGATAAAGGAGACAGTGCAGACTACTATCGGTTTGAAGAAAATCCATACACAAATCTGTTTTTAAAAAATATAAATTTAAGAGAATGTTGCGGCTCCTGTATGTTTAACAAATTGCCAAGGCAAGGAGATTTAACCATAGCTGATTTTTGGGGAATAGAAAAAAAATATAATGACGGCTTTGGTATAAGTTTAGTTCTGCAAAATAATAATCAGCAAGGTAAGGAGCTCATAAAGTATCTCAAAAAACATTCAAAGTTATTTATGAAACGAGACCTTAAAAAGGTTTGCAAAAGATCAATAAATATTTGCGGTCCTATCAAGCCAAGTAAAAACAGGGAAAAATTCTTTGAAACTTTAGATGAAATTTCCATCGAAGAAGCAAATAACAGATATGTTAATGACAAATGTGACTATTTAATAGTAAATATGTGGGATTCAATATACAATTACGGCGCTTGTTTAACAGCCTGGGCGTTGCAAGAAATTGTTCAATCTTTTGGATTTACAACGAAACTTTTAGACAATGGGGTTCGGACACAAAAAGATTGGTATAAAAATTCTTTTATGGAGAATTTTTCAAAGAAATATCTTGATACAACAAATGTTCGAAAAATCATAGAAGGACAAAAAACCCCTCTGTGCAGTAATGTAAAAGGCGCAATAGCAGGTTCAGACCAGGTATTTGGGGTTAAAACTCACGGTAACAAGAAAAAATTTATGCTCAATTTTTTGGATAAAAATTGCAGAAAAATCGCCATCTCCGCAAGTTTTGGAAGAGATAAAAATGAGTATCTGGCGCATAAAAATATAACCCCCGAATATAGAGAATATGCGCAAATGTGTTTTAATAGCTTTGATTATTTATCATGCAGAGAATTTTCAGGTCGTGAAATATTTAAAGATGTTTACAACTTGGATTCGGATGTAATAATCGATCCTATATTTCTGCTGGAAAAAGATAAGTATAATAAATTAATTGAAAATTCTTCAAGAATCGGAGAAAACAAAATTGTTATTTATGTTTTAGATGAAAATGAAGAATACGAAAAAGCATATGAATATATAAAAAATAAATTAAATCTGCCTATTGAAAAAATAAAAAGACAGTCAAATGATTATTCTGTTGAAGATTATTTAAGACTCATTAAAGAATGTTCTTTATTTATAACAGATTCTTTCCATGGTGCTTGTTTTGCGATTATATTCCACAGACCGTTCTTCTGTGTAGGAAATAAAGAAAGAGGTTTTACAAGATTTGAAACATTGATTGAATTATTTAATGTTAAAAATAATATAATAACTTCAATTAATGATATTTATAATGTTGATTTATTATATTGTCCTGATTATTCGGTAATCAACAAAACTATTGATACGTTGAGAAAACAGAATTTAGAAACAATCAAAAGAGTTCTTTTGGAGAATTATTCCAATAACAAAAATGCACAAAAGAATAAAGAATTATTGGAAGAATTCAATAAAAAGCTGGAAACTAAAAAACAGACAATACCTAAAGAGAATAAATCCGTGGTAAAGTTCAAATACTTAAAATATCGGATTTTGTCCAACATTACATTAGGTGAAAAACGAGAATATTACAACAATAAAAGAAAAAAATATAAAAAACTTGCTAAACAAATATAATATCAAGAGAATATCATGACAGAAAAAGTAGATATAGTATATCTTTGGGTCAATGGGAATGACGAAAATTTCCAAAAAGAGAGAACTTTTTGGAAGAATAAGCTCGGTATTCCGGAAACCAATGATAATTCATATGCGAGATATATTGAAAACGAAGAATTAAGATATTCAATGCGTTCTGTTGCAATGAATGCTCCTTGGATTAATAAAATCTATATTGTAACAAACGGTCAAATCCCGGATTGGCTGGACACAACAAATCCAAAGATAAAAATAGTTACACATAAAGAGATAATGCCCGATGAAATTTTACCGACATACAATTCTCTGGTAATAGAATCTTATGTGGCAGATATTCCGGAGTTATCCGAGCATTTCTTGCTCGCTAATGATGATTGCTATATATCAAGACCTGTTGTGCCTTCTTTCTTTTTTGACAAACAAGGTAAGCCCATAGTAAGACTCGTCAGACAAAAATTGAGTGACAAATGTGTTCAAGATAGCCTGTATTTTCGTACAATTCGATACGCACTTGATGCTTTTAAAGAAAAATACCCCTCTTTTGAGATGGAAAATTGCATACCGCACCATAGTATAGATGCTTATTCCAAAACTTCTTACAAAGAATGTATTAAAGAATTTCAAGTTGAATTTGATAAACTGCGAGTACAAAAATTCAGGGGTGAAACGATTCAGAGAATTATTCAAGCTTTTTATCTTATTGGAGTGAAGCAATCAAAATATGAGTTGGTAAAAAGAGATTATAGCAATTATAAATCTGCTGCAAGTGTTTCCATGCGTGTAAATACTTTGGATTGGATGATAGAAAGGTTATGTAAGAAACGGCCTGCATTATTGTGCATAAATGATATTACTGATGTTACGCCGGAACAAAGACGGGATGCGCGACTACTATATGAAACTTTATATCCGGTGCGTCAAAAATGGGAAAAAACAGAGGTAAAAAATATTAATAAAGAAGATTTGCAGAAATGCAAACGTTTGTACGGAAAAATTTCTCAGAAGATATTATACAAGCGAGCAACATGTGAGATATTTTCAACTTCAAACGAAACGAGAGGAAATAAAAAATACAAGGTTTATACGATTTTAGGAATCAGGATAAAAAAGAGGATAAAGGGAAAATCAAATAATGAACAATGTAAGTGATGTTTTGTGCTGCGGGTGTGCAGCCTGTGCAAATATATGTCCTGCAAAAGCGATAAACATGCAGGAAAATTCCGAAGGTTTTTTAGAACCTGTTATAGATGGTAATAAATGTACAAATTGCGGACTTTGCAAGAAAATTTGTCCTGTTATTAACACAAAATACGAAAATAATGATAAACCAACTTGCTTTGCATATATGGCAAACGATGAGGTTCGAAAAAACAGCTCATCTGGTGGTGCATTTTACGTTTTGGCAAAATATTTTATAGAAAATCAAGGATTCGTATCTGGTGCTGTCTGGGATAATAATTGTACCGTAAAGCATATAGTTTCAAATAAAATTGATGATATTGAAAAAATGCGTACTTCTAAGTATCTTCAAAGTTCAATAGGTGATTGTTATCAACAAATACAAGAAATTTTAAATAGAGGCACAAAAGTTCTATTTACCGGCACTCCCTGTCAAATTGCCGGGTTGAAAAACTATTTGATAAAGGACTATGTCAATCTTTTTTGCGTGGATTTAATTTGTAATAGTGTCCCTTCTCCTAAAGTTTTCAGAAAATATATTCAGGAAGGATTTTTGAATAATAACGATGCAAAATGGATTAACACGGATTTTAGAGATAAAAGATATGGCTGGGGGAAAAGTTCCACAGTGACTACTTATACAACTACTAATACTGTTGCAAAGCAGGCAAATGATGATGATTTTATGAGGACATTTTTTGAAGGAATTTGTATTAGAAAAAGTTGTTCTTCATGCGTATTTAATAGGATTCCGCGACAGGGTGATATTACAATCGGAGATTTATGGACTATTAAACGGGATAAGAAATACAATAAAAAATACAATGACACAAAAGGTACCTCACTAATATTGTTAAATAATGAAAAAGGAAGCAAGCTGGTAAAAATATTATCAGAAACAAATAAAATCTTTGATAAAATACCTTTTGACAAAGCTTTAGTAGGGAATCCAAACCTGACAACATGTACACGGGCACACAGAAACAGGGATAAGTTTTTTGAATTACTGGATAAAGTGAGTCTCAAAGAAAATATAGCAAGAAATCTTGATGATAAGTGCGATTGCATGATAATCAATTATTGGTCTTCTATGAATTACGGCGCTATATTAACCTGCTTTGGAGTTCAATGTTTAGCTGAAAAATTGGGTAAAGATGCTAAAATTATAAATTATATCGGCTATCCAAAAGAAGTAAAATGTGATGATTTTGAGAAAAGTTTTGCGAATAAATTTGCGAAAAAATATCTCAATTTAACCCGACGAATCAAGTCGTATGATGACTTATACAAATTGAATAAAAATTGCAATACTTTCATAACCGGTTCAGATCAGGTGTTTAGGAGCAGCTGTGCAAAATACCTTTTAAATGGTGACATAAATTGGACAATGTTCTTCTTGGATTTTGTCCGCTCAAGTAAGAAAAAATTATCATATGCGGCAAGCATAGGCAGAGATGAAATTATGGAAAAATCGGTTGATTTGGAAAAAATGAATTTTTATCTTTCACAATTTGATGATATTTCCGTAAGGGAAGATAAGGCTGTTGAGCTTTTAAAAGAGAACTTTGATATTGACTCAACTCAGGTTATAGATAGCGTTTTTCATATACCGGAAGAACTTTTAAATAAAATGGCAGATGAGTATCCTTCTAATGAAGAATATATTGGTGTATTTACGCTTCCGTATTTTAATGAAAAAGAATGGTGTAAAAATGTACTAGCACAAATTTCTCAAAGGTTGAATTTACCCGTTAAATATTTTGATTGGGATTATACTACACCCGTTGAGAAGTGGCTTGCCTTTATTAAAAATTCAAAATATATGATAACGGATTCATACCACGGAACATTGTTTTCGATAATATTTAACAAGCCGTTTATACAGGTTTTAAATGCGGTAAAAGCTCAAAGCAGATTTGATACTATATTTAAGATATTAAATATTAAAAATAAAACAGTTTCAGAATTTGATATGGAGTATAATTATGACAAAATTTTGGCACCTCTTGACTGGAACTTCATAAACAATAAAATCAAAGAAGAAAGGCAAAGGGCAGAACTTTGGATGAAAAAGGCTTTTGATAAAGAAACTAAACTAAAGCCGATATGTATGAATTTTTCTGAAAATAATAAAGAGTCCGGAGCAAAGGATTTTGTTGATTCTGAGACATTATCTTTGGTATTAAATAAAGGGAGAATATATAGAAAATATTTAAAATATAAAATACTCTCGGCGATATCTTTTGGCAAAAAAAGAAAACACTATGAGGATAAGAAAATCGAATTAAAATCTAAGGTAAAACAAATAAGAGAGCTTAGTAAACCTAAGAACAGCAATTAAGGAGAAATTTAATGGCTACCGAAAAAGATTTAATTGAATTTAATACAACCCAGTCTACCGCTGCGATGAATAATGTTAAAGTATCAATAATAATACCTGTTTATAATGTGGAAGAATACTTGGCAGAGGCTTTGGAAAGTGTAATCAATCAAACCCTAAAAGATATTGAAATTATCTGTGTTGATGATTGTTCAACAGATAATTCGCTTACTATGTTAAAAAATTATGCTTCAAGGGATAGTAGGATTGTATTATTGGAGCAAAAAGAAAATAAAGGGCAGGGGACAGCAAGAAACCAAGCCCTTGATATAGCTAAAGGTGAAGTAATAATGTTCTTGGACCCGGATGACTGGTATACTTTAGACGCTTGTGAGAGGGTATATAATCAAATAACTAAAAACAAAAATGATTTTGTGTATATGAACTATTGTTTTTGCAGAGAAACACAAAACGGACGGGTATTTAAAAATGGCGAGTATCATCTCGACGGTTTCTATGAAAAGGCAAATTGTCCTGATATTAAGCTTTGGGAATTAAAAAATAATTTTTGGCACAATGTTAATACTGTATGCAGAGCATATAAAAAAGATTTCTTGGAAAAATATCATATACGTTATGACGAAAAAGTTCGTCTTTGCGAGGACGTTCCGTTTTTTGCAAAATGTATAGTAAATGCAAAAAGTGTATCTATTATTTGGGACGAACTGTATACAATTCGTGATAGAGCAGGCTCAACTTCAAAAACAGCAGATATATATGAAGGTGCAATTACTACAAGGAAAGAAGCATATGAACTTTTCAAAAGCTCAGAACATTCGCAAGATTTATTGATACCTTGCCTTTGTTATATGTTAACTATATTGAGTCATTTTAACAGATTAACAAAAATTAATAAGAAGATAACTAAGGAATTTTATAACAAAATCAGGGAGTTCTTTATCTTCTTAGACAAAAATGAAAACATGGAAATTATAAAAGACTATAGCCCGCGTTATGAAGCTTTTAAAGAAATTGTTAAGACTCCATATTATAAATATAAGTTAAAATGTATCCTGAGAAAAATTATCAGTGCTGAAGTTGTTCAGGTAAAAGGAGTTAAAAGACGAGTATATTCTGTTCTTGGCATTTCATTAAAAATCAAAATTAAATCTAGTCAAGAAATTATGGATAATAGTAAAGCGGTTATAAAAAATAGAATCAAAACAAAAATAAAAAATAACCAACCAATAAATGTTATTTTTTTATCCAGTGAAATTTCAAAATGGGGATACAGCAGTTTATATGAAAAATTTGCAAAAAGTAAATATTTTGCGCCAAAAGTCATTGTGTTTCCTTTAAGAAGAGTACATGGTAAGAGTGATAATACACAGCCTGATTTGAAAATTCAGTACGATTTTTATAAGGACCAAGGATTTGATGTTGAATATTCATATAATCTTGAAAAGCATTTTTACAGAAGTTTGAAAAGATATTCTCCTGATATAATATTTTATCAGCAGCCTTGGGCATTGCCGGATGAATATTATATAGGAAATACTTCCAAATATGCACTTCCTTTTTATGTTTCATATTCATTTGATGTGACCGAGAATAAAGCTCATTATACAGATAATTTTCATAAATTATTACATACATATTTTGTTGATACAAAATTAAATCTTGAAACATACAAAAAATATAATAAAGCCGCAAAGGATAACTGTTACGTCGTCGGATATCCTAAATTAGATGAATACTTGAATAATGAACCATTAGACTATAAAAAATATTGGAAAGAACCGGATAAATTTAAAATAATTTATGCTCCGCATTTTTCTTTTGACACTAACGGAATACATCTGGCAACATTTAAAGAAAACGGAAAATTTATTCTTGAACTTGCAAAGTCACATCCTGAAACGACTTGGGTGTTTAAGCCACATCCAAAATTTAAATTTTCGCTATTAAAAGAACATATAATGACGGAAGAGGAAATCGAAGAATATTATAGAAGTTGGGAAAGTATCGGAACGATTTGCGAAAGCGGCAATTATATTGACTTATTTAAAACATCTGATTTAATGATAACCGATTGCGGTTCGTTTTTAGGAGAATATTTACCCTCCGGGAAACCTCTTATTCAGCTTGTTAACCCTCTGGCAAAATTCAGCGAACTTGGTAAAAAGGTCAAAAGCGAATATTATCATTCGCACAATAACGAAGAATTAAAAAAATTATTTGAAGAAATTGTCGTAAAAAGAAATGACTATAAAAAAGAAGCTCGCAAAAAACTTGCAGATGAAATTTTTGATTTTTCAAAATTTGCATCAGACAGGATATATGAATACATTGAAAATTTAGTATTAAATTAATAAGAAAGGAAAAAGAATGTTGATAAATAAAAAAAATGTATTTGTTTTTACACTAATAATGTCTTTAATAATTGTAATTACTTATTGCCTATTTTACTTATTTCAAAAAGCAATGTTTACAGATTTTGTTGCTGTTTTACTCTATCATGATATAGATGTAATAGAAAACGAGAATAAATATTGGCATGGAAATTTTGTATCATTAAATAAATTTAAAGAACAAATGTTATTTTTAAAACGACACCATTATAAAACAATTACACTTGATGAGTTATACAATTTTGTAAGAGGGGAAAAACGTCTTCCAAAAAGGAGTGTGTTGATTACATTTGACGGTGGAAGAAAAACTATATTTAAAAATGCGTATCCGATTTTAAAGGATTTGGATTTTCATGCATCACTTTTTGTCTTAGCGGGCAAAATTGAATCTGACAAAGAGAATTATATGAGCAGAGAAGAAATGGAAAAAATATCTGATGTATTTGAATTCGCGAGCCATACATATGATTTACATTATTTAAAAGAACGAAAGAACTTTAATAGCTCAGCAATATTAACAACACCTTCGGAGGATATTAAAAATGACATTAGAAAAAGTATGGATTATGTGAATAAACAATACTTTGCATACCCATATGGTAGGTATAATGACAATGTAATTTCAGCTTTAAAAGAAAGTGGAATTAAAGCAGCCTTTATAACAGGGAAGGGAAAAATATATGTTGGCGATTCTTTGTATGAGTTAAAAAGAAACACAATAACTAATAGAATAAAGTTCAAAAAATTTCTTGAAACTATAGGATATCAAAAAAGAACCTTAAAAAATTTATTTGGCATTATAGATTAGAGTTTATTTAAAAATTTCGGAGAAGATGAATGCAAAAAATAAAAAATATCGAATTTTTAAGAATATTTTTAATTATAACTATTGTTCTGTTTCATATGAGAGTAGCGCTCAATAAAATTGATTGTTCGATATTTCATCAAATGTATAAGGCATTTAGATGGGGTAGCAGCAGTGTTGAAGGGTTCTTCATAATATCCGGATTTTTCTTAGTTTTAACCTTTAAATACAAGACAACAATATTGGAGTTTATCAAAAAGAAATATGCAAGACTTGCTCCGGCTGCAATGTTTTCGGTGATGGTTTGTGGTATTGCTTCAATATTCAAGATTATGAAATTTAAGTTAATACCGAATCTGGCATCCGGGTTGCTTTTATGTAATTTTGGAAAATATTGGTGTCGAGGTTCGAATGTTGCTCTTTGGTATGCATCTGCTCTTTTGTTTGGATTAATCGTGTTCTTTTTAATATTAAAATATACTAAGGAAAAATATCACCTTACGTTTTTTGTATTGCTTGCGGGAGGTAGTTTTTTACTTTTATCATTATTACACGGAGGTGTATTTAATGGTTATGATAAATCTATATTAACCAATTTGTTGTCGGTAAGTACACTTAGAGCTATAGGTGGGATTGGTACAGGTTGTGTAATAGCAAAACTTTATCAAACATATGAAGGTAGTATTATTAATTTTATTCCGAACAAGTGGCAGTTTATTTTAATAAGCTCGCTAGAGTTGTTATCATTAGGGTTTATTTTTTGGTGGTCTTATTTTAGACACGAATTGATAAATAATATAGTTTATGTTTTAGCATTTTCTGTTTTATTTGTATGTTTCTTATGCGGAAAAAGTTTACTGGCTCAAGTGACGAATAAAGATATTTTTACAACTTTGGGCAAATATTCGTATTCTCTTTTTGTCATACATATACCGATAATAAGTATAATTAAGACAACTACTTTATTACACAATAAAGCATTTTGTGCGGCACATCCGTTTTTGATTATTCAATTGTTATTGTTATTAACTGTTTTTGCTGCAATTATTACATACTATTTGGTCGAAAAACCCTGCTACAATTATTTTATGTCATTAGGGCAAAAAAGTAATTCACCAATGCATTAAATATGTGATTATTATTTGTGTTATATTGTTTGTGTTAATATTAACGTAATATTCGGTTAATAGAAATTATTAAAATACCGACTGTAAGTCTGATAGTTTGTGTATTTAATCGGATTTAATGCGGATTTAAGGAACAAAAAATGGGTAAAGAAGTAGTAGTGCAAGAAAATACATTCAAGAAAAATATACGCTTTATATTTCCGTTTATTAAACCATATTTATTCAGAACGGTTTTGGCATTGGGGCTTGCTATTCCTATAGGATGTTTGGATGCCGTTATTGCCTTATCTTTAAAACCTTATATGGATATTGTTATGGTTGAAAAAAATACTCAATCTCCTTGGTATATTCCTCTGCTTATTGTTGCTTTTACATCGTTACAGGGCATTCTAAATTATGCATCAACTTATATGAATGATTGGGTAACCGGAAAAATTTCGAGTGACTTAAAAATGGCTCTTTTTAACAAGCTAATGCACAAAAGTTCGACTTATTTTGATAATAAAACTTCAGGTGAAGTGCAGAAAAGATTTAATAACGATGCAGATTCTGCGTGCGGCGGTCTGCTCGGGAATATAAAACTTATTATTTCAAGAGTTTTTTCATCAATTTCTCTTGTGGGAGTTTTAATATATAATTCTTGGCAGCTTTCCATAATCGCTATAATAGTCCTTGTATGTGCAATAATGCCTGTTATGAAGATGAGAGATCGTATCAAATCAGTAACAAATAAATCGGAAAATGCAAATGCACTCATAGTAACAAGCTACAATGAGGCTTACGGCGGTAGTAAAGTAGTACAGGCATTCAATTTATATGATATACGTAAGAAACAGTTCGCAGCAAATTTAAGAAATGTATTTTCGCTTAAAATGAAAATCACCCAAAAAACGGGTATAGTTTCTCCGATAATGCACATAATTGTTTCCATCGGTATTGGTTTGGCTATTGGCTATGGAAGTTATTTGATTACGGTTGGTGCAATTACGAGCGGTAATTTTGTATCCTTTATTACTGCACTGATTATGCTTTATACTCCGATAAAAGGGTTGGGGGGTAGTGCAAAAAGTATGACTTCTGCCCTTCTGGCACTTGAAAGGGTCGTAGGAAATCTCGAAGCAAAGGATTTCATAGTTGATAAGGAAGATACTATAAAATTTACCGAATTTAAAAATAATATCGAATTCAGTCATGTAATATTCGAATATGTTAAAAATAAACCTGTGTTAAATGATATCAGCTTTACTGTTAATAAAGGAGAAACATTCGCTCTTGTTGGCAATTCGGGTGGTGGAAAATCGACTATTGTGAGTCTTTTGCCAAGATTTTACAAAATTAAAAATGGTTCAATAAAAATTGACGGTATTGATATAAAAAATTATAAAATAAATTCATTAAGGGATAATATAGCAATCGTCTTGCAGGATAATTTTCTCTTTGCCGGAACAATAAGAGAAAATATCATGATGGGTAAGTTGAATGCCACGAAGGATGAACTCAATCATGCTGTGAAAAATGCGTGCTTGAGCGAATTTATCGATAGTTTAGAAAATGGACTGGATACATATATAGGTGAAAAAGGGGTTCTTCTTTCAGGCGGTCAAAAGCAGCGTATAGCAATTGCAAGGGCCTTTATTAAAAATGCTCCGATTGTAATTTTAGATGAAGCAACCTCGGCTCTAGATAATCAATCTGAAGCAATTGTGCAGGAGGCTATTGATAATTTAATGCAAGATAAAACAGTATTTGTCATTGCTCACAGGCTTTCAACCATACAAAATGCTGACAGGATAGCTGTAATTAACAAAGGACATCTTGTTGAAATCGGAAATCATGAAGAATTAATACAAAAAGATGGCGAGTACAAAAAGCTCTACGATGCACAGTTTAAAACAGTAAAAATGGCTTGAAAACCTGTATGAATTGTGATATTTTAAACTTATAATTATGAAATTTTGGAGATAGCTATGATTAAGAATTTTAGTAGTTTCATTTCGACACATTTTGATTTCAAATTTTATGGAGTGACATGGATTGCTCTGGTTGTCGGTTTGGCAATAATTCCGTCATTAATATATATGCCTCAAACTTGGGGATATGAAAACGGTGTGATTGAGAATATACAAATGGCTGTTTTGTTTTTTATGATTTATATTTGTGCAACCTCAAAAGTCAATCAACCGTTTTTTAAATTTTTAATATTAGTGCTTTCAATACTTATAATCAGGGAAGTAAATTGTGGGCGTACTTTATTTTTCCCGATCCCAGGAGAGTACCATCAATATTATTCTTGGAAGAATTTACCTTGGCCTTGGCTTGGGAAAACGGTTCACTTTATATATGGACTTTGGATAGCGACTGTTTCCTTAATATTCTTAAAAAATAAGTTTTATATTGATGCTTGGAAGATAATAAAGGATATCAGAATCCCATTTTGGAATTTTATTTTTGCAGTTTTTGCAATGATAATGGGTTCAATAGCCGAAAAAGCTACGCATAACAATTTTATTTTTGAAGAAGGGTTTGAGCTTCTCTTTTATGTTTCAATTATGGGTATGCTCTGGTTGTATTCAAGAAATGATAATTTTAAAATTAAAACCGATGACTAGACTTTTGTACAAAAAAAAGTAAACTATAGTTATGAGAAAATTTTTTGAATGGTGTTTACTGATAAGTTTATTCATGTCTGTTCAGTCTTGCTATGCTGAAAGCTGGGATGATTATGCAAACCTTGACCATGCGTGGGATGGGCAAAAGACTGTTACCAATAAGGAGTTTGAACAGGTAATGGATGCATTGCAGCAAAAAGCTAAGAAAAAAGAGGCAAAACAAAAGAAGAAACGGGCTAAAAAAATAAGCGGCGGCGGGACAAGTCTGCATAATGAGTTAAATCCTGACAAAATAATTACGGAATTAGAATCGGTAAAGCCTGCCTCAGAAGAACTTCTTATAAATTTACCTGTAACACTTGTTGTTGATGGTCAACAGCTTGAAAAAGGGTATTATAATGTTGTTGGGGAAAGGGATAAGGATAATAATAAAATTTACCTGGCTCTATATCAAGCACATTACCTTAAAGCTAAAATCGAAGCAAATGAAACAGAAGAAGATTACGGCGAGGACGAAGTTAATTTTGTTAAAGTAAAAGATTATAATGATTCTTTTGTAAAACTAATTTTTGGTTCGATTGATTTTAATGCTTATGCATATATTCCGTTTATTGAATAATATATTTCTCTACATCAAACAGATGAGGCAGTAACTTGACAATTCTGTTATGATACGTATGGACTATAGTAGGGAGGGGTAAATATCAATATTGTATTTACCCGAAAGCAAAAGATATGTTAAATTCAATATTTTTTGATGAATTATATAAACAATATTCTTGGTATGATTCCATATTCACGCCTGTTATCAAGAATTGTAGCAGTGAATTCTTTTTTGACGGTTTGGAATATAAATTGGAATCTGTCAGTACAAATATGAATGTTTTGTCTCAAAATGAAACATTCTTTGTAACAAAAGTAAAAATAAATTCTAAAAATGATGTATATATCAGGATTTCACAAGCAGCAATCAATGTTGTTTTAGATAAAGTTCTCGGGAAAAACAATAAAAGGTTCGATTTAACCGAAGTAACCGAGCTGGAAGCGCGTATTATAACAGGATTTAACGATTTTTTGTATGAATCACTTGCCCCTAATTTTACTATAGAACCACATCGTCGTTATCCTGAAATATTACATTTAACGTATTATGTTAAAAGTGAAATGTCCGGTACTTCGGCAAAATTTATTATATCAGTTCCAAAAGATATTTTATCACCTGTCGAGATTGATACAAATAAACAAAGATTTTCCGATAAGGATTTCGCATCTTGCCCTGTAGAAGTTAATTTTTTGCTTGGTACAATGGCATTTCCGCTTTCCGAAGTTAAAAAGTTGGATGTGGGTGATATTGTACTTTTTGAAAACAGTAACTCATCTGAAATGACTTTGATATGCGAAAATATTATGCAAAAATTTCAGATTAAACCGAATGTAAAATTAATAGAACCTTATGATATGTCTGGAGGAGGAGATATGGACGCAAATAATACAAATCTCTGGGATAGTATACAAGTGGATATGACAGCAGAATTTGATAAAGTGAAAGTTACACTTGGAGAACTTAAGAGTATTGAAGAAGGGCTGGTTGTGGATTTATGTTCAGTATATGACAACAAGGTTTCTTTGAAAGTAGGCGGGAAAATTATCGCAGATGGTGAACTTGTAATAATCAACGACAGGTTTGGAGTAAGAATTCAGGAAGTCAATGACTCAAATTCTCCGTCAGCTTCTGCTATGGCACAAAATGTTTCACCGCAGATTCAAGAAAACGCTCAAAATGCCGAGGAAAATTTTGATTACAGCGATTTCGAGGTTGGTGAAGAAAAAACTGCTCAATAGGATTTGACTTTGTAAACTTGGGAATTAAAACTGTAGTATAAAACTTAGTTGATTAGTATTCAAAGAGGTAAGAATGGGATATTTGATGAATTTTATCGTATATATGCTTGCTATGGTCGGAGTGATGATGGTTGCATTGTTTGTGTTTAAACAAACGACAGGCTGTAAGGTTAAAAATGTAAGTACAAACAAAAGCTTAAAAGTTACAGAAACACTTTCTTTAAATGCCAGAAAAACACTCTATGTAGTTGAAGCTGACGGCGAGCGATTTCTCATTGCCGGAGATATAGACAGAACGACACTGATCTCCAAATTAGGGGCAAAAACTAATCTTGAATCAAATAGTAAAAATATAGTGCAAAAGAATGCGGAAATGAATTTGGGAATATATACGACTCAGAAATCTCCATATGAATCAGCTATTAGGAATTTAGCAGAAAAAATAAAAAGGTAAAAGGATAAAAAAATATGAATAATGTATTGCAAGATATGAATCCTGTACTTCAAATGCTCACGGTAATGACACTTTTTTCTCTTATACCGTTTGTGTTTTGTTGTATGACGTGTTTTTTAAGATTTACGATTGTATTTTCACTTCTTAAAACCGCAATGGGCGTGCAAGTACCTCCATCAATAGTAACAATAGGTTTATGTATGATTTTAACATTCTACACAATGGGCGGGGTATTTGAACAAATGTATGCAAAGGGCTCCATTCCCTACCAAAAAAACGGAAATCTTATTATGGCAATCGATGAAGGGTCAAAACCGTTAAAAGAATTTATGATGAAACAGACCAGGGAATCGGATTTAGCTTTTTTTGTGGAATTAAGACGAAAAGTACCGCCGAAATCACCTGAAGATATAACGATTTGGGAAGTGGCACCGGCCTACATTTTAAGTGAATTGAAAGTCGCATTTGAAATAGGTTTTGTAGTTTTTGTGCCGTTTATAGTGCTTGATTTGGTTGTTGCAAATATACTTCTGGCTCTTGGTATGTTTATGTTGTCACCGACAATCATTTCACTGCCGTTTAAATTGTTGATATTTATTGCGGTTGACGGATGGGCACTTATCGTACAAGGACTGGTTCAGAGCTACAATTAAAACATAAAGGAAAAATAAAAATGGAAATGTTAACTGAATATTTGGCAAAAGGTTTTATGACAATGCTTTCAATATCTATGCCTTGCGTATTAACAGCCGCAGCAATCGGCCTTGTTGTCGGTATTTTGCAAGCTGTAACGCAAGTTCAGGAACAAACAATAGCCGCTGCACCTAAAATTTTTGCTGTATTTTTGGTCATTATAATCGGCGGTTTAGGATTTATTAAACTTTTGACAAACTTATTTCAAGAAGGTACTGCACTTGCTTTTAATGGTGTTACAAAAAATCAGAATTATGTACTTCCGGCAGATTATCACAAATACACAAAACCGTTTGATAACGAAATGAAAGCAGGAAATATGAATATGCCTGGAGCGAAAGAAATTATGAAAAATCCGGGGAAAGTGCCATATATTGATAGGCAACAAAGATTAAAGTATGATGTTGCACCGAAAGCACCGATGCCGAAGCCGAATTTTGTTGAGACGAACAAGATTTTAGGAAGGTAAGAGATGATTAAAAAATGCTTGTTAGTACTTTCTATATTTTTTACTGCATTGTCTTCTCAAGCGTATCAAGATTGCGTTATATTTAACGATGGAAAACTTACAGATATAAACATCGAAGACAATACTATAATTGATGTTTCTCCGATAGTAACCATTATGAATGAAAAAAATACGCTGATAGTACATCCTCTAAAATCGGGGAAAACAAGATTTTGTGCATTAAGGAATAATAAAAATCTCGAGTTATTTGAAGTAACTGTTGATGAATATTCAACAAATATCAATGCTCCGCAAGGATTTGAAGTTCTTACGATAGATTCTCCTTTTAATGAATTTGAGTTTGAACTGGACAAACCACCGGTAAAAAATTACGAAATTACGAAATAAAAGTGATTAAATAGAAAAATGGATGAACTTATAAGACAAATTGCAATATTATTTCCCGGATTTGAATATTATTTTTCGGCCGGTTTTATTGTTTTTGCTCGTTTGCTTGGTTTTATAAGATTTGCCCCCGTATTTAACAGAAAAGAAATAAATACAACTGTAAAACTTTCACTAGCTTTAATTATAACGCTAATGGTAACACCTCTGCTCAACCCCGGGGTCCCTCCAAGAGGTATTTCACCAATATTGTTGTGGGTTCTAAATTTTGCTGCGGGTGCAATAATCGGATACATAGCACAATTATTTATTTTGGCTATTGAAGCAGGCGGGGATATGATAAATACCCAGATGGGTTTGTCTTCTGCAATGGTAATGGACCCTTCAACAAATAGCCAAACATCGATTTTGAGCCGAATGATAACCTTGCTCGGAATTTGTATATTCATACAAATTGGAGGACTATATTGGCTTTTTAACGCATTTATGCGTAGTTTTGAGGTTTTTCCAATATATGCGGTTCAAATCCCTCTGGAAAAGATTATAAATCTTGATTATCTTGTAAAAACGACTTCGAATGTTTTATATATGGGGTTACAGATAGCATCGCCCGTCCTTTTGGCAACATTGGGACAGGATATTATTTTAGGTGTAATTTCAAAAACCGCACCTCAAGTAAACGTATTCCAATTGAGCTTTCTTTTTAAGCCGGTATTTGGTGCGGCGATTATGATATGGATACTTCCAATGCTTATAGGTGTAATTTCGGATTTCTTCTTGTCATTTTCGTCTATATATTAGCGTTTGATTTTGGTGTAAAAGTTTGGTAAAATTAGCCTGTGAATAGTTTGGTTGAAGTACAAAATTTAATATACGAGGTCCGTGGTTACAAGGTTATGCTTGATTCCGACTTAGCTAAACTATACGGCGTTCAAACATTTAATTTAAATAAAGCCGTTAAACGAAATCTTCAACGTTTTCCTGCCGATTTCATGTTTCAATTGACAAAAGAAGAATATGAACCTTTGATATTCCAAAATGGAATATCAAAAACAGGGCGGGGTGGCCGCAGGTTTATGCCTTATGTATTTACGGAGCAAGGCGTAGCCATGTTATCAACAGTTTTGAATTCAGAACAGGCAATCGCCATTAATATACAAATTATGCGAACATTTGTACAAATTAAAAAGTTTGCGTTAGAAAATAAAGAATTAAACAAACGACTAACAGATTTAGAACATTTATTCATGCAGCATTGTAAAGAAAATCAATTAGATAATCAGGAATTAATGCAAGCTATTGATTTATTGCTGGATAGAACAAAACCCAGAAAAATAGGTTTTAATACAACCAACGGAAAGGAATGAAATGATTAGATATAGAAGCATACAACAACCATATGCCATGATATTAATGTTAATAGCTTTAATCGGCTTGTCATTTAATTCTGATAGTACCGGAATGAGTGTGGATAATGAAACTTTATGTTTATCAATCATTTTTATTGTTTATGTTATTTGGCAAACATTCTTCAATCACAATTATCGTGTAAATGAATTTATTCTGAAAGATAAGCAATTAGAAATCCAAACGCATAAAGGTTTAAAAATACAAAATATAAATGTTAATATAAACGACATACAAAAATTTCAAACAACTGTTAATGTGGATTGTAAACGTCTTTTTCGTGGAGCATTCGAAACTGATATTCAAATTGATTTAAATAATGGCCAGCACTATGAAATGAAGAATTATTCAAGACGAATGGAACTATTTGAAGCACTTGCAAAAGCCATAAAAAAAATACCCAATTCCAATATATTTGTATATTCTAACTTTGAAAAAGGATTGTATTCACAAGAAAGCATGAGTTACTATATTGAAAATGAGAAATATCCGGAGGCAGTTAATTCAACTAATTATATAGGTGTTATTATTATCCTTCTTATTATGATAATTGCATTCATGTCAATGTTTTTCCAATAACTTATTTTTAAATCGGTGTTTTATAGTTGCATTTTAGAAATGTTTGTTTTAATATTTTTCATGTCAGAAAAACCCACAATTGAATAAACCGCAGGTGCTGTAAAAACAGTATCTTTTTGATATTGGTTATTTGATTGTAAAAAATGAATATAAATGTAGAACAATATGTTATTAAAACAAGAAAGGTTTAACATGTCAGAAGAAGAAAAATTAGAAGGGGTAAATGAGGAAGTTATTGAAGAAACTTCTGAAACCCAAGAAGCAGATGAAGTTGTTGAAGCAGAAACAGATGCGGCTGAAGAAGAAGTCGTTACTCAGCTTCCTGCAAAAAAACAACGTTCAAGAAAGAAAAAAGTAGAAACTACTCAAGAAGCAAAGCCTGAATCCGAATGGAAAGAACAGGTTGTTCAAATCCGTCGTGTAACAAAGGTTGTTAAGGGTGGTAAGAAATTAAGTTTCAGAGCAATTGTTGTAGTTGGAAACCAAAAAGGTCAAGTAGGTGTAGGCTGCGCTAAAGCTTCAGAAGTTATTATTGCTATTCAGAAAGCTATCGCTGATGGCAGAAAGAACTTAATTACAGTTCCGATATTCAAAACAACAATTCCTCATCCTATCACAGGACGTTCCGGAGCAGGTTCGGTAATGTTAAGGCCGGCTTCTCAAGGTACTGGTATTATTGCGGGCGGTGCTGTTCGTTCAGTGCTTGAACTTGCAGGTATTGAGAATATTCTTTCAAAATCTTTAGGTTCAAAATCTCCGCTTAATGCTGCGAATGCGACTTTGGAAGCACTTAAATCATTAAAACCGTTTAACGAAGTTGCTAAAAAGCGCGGTTTAACTATGGCAGAACTTTTAAATTAATATTGCTAATCCGTGAATCGTGGCTCGTGAGTCGTGATTCGTATTTATAAAGTTCGGTTCACGGTTCACAAATCACGATTCACGAAAAGAAAAAATGTAGGATAAAACTACTTAAAAAGAGGAAATAGAAATGGCTAAAACAAAAGAAACAAAAGTAAAAATAAAACTTGTAAGAAGCTTAATCGGATGTTCCGAAGCTCAGCGCAAAGTTGCTCAGGCATTAGGCTTGAAAAAGAAAGACCAAGTTGTTGAACACTCAAACAGTGCAACTATTATGGGTATGGTTAACAAAATACCACATCTTCTTGAAGTTTGTGAAGGTTAATTAATATATGAATCGTGAATCGTGACTCGTGAGTCGTGATTCGTGTTTATAAAGTTTGGTTCACGATTCACAAATCACGATTCACGAAAAGAAATAAGGACAAAAAAAATGGAAAGAATAAAAATAGAAGATTTAAAACCGGCAGACGGTGCTACAAAGAAAACAGTAAGAGTCGGGCGTGGTCGTTCATCAGGCTGCGGTAAGACTTCAAGCAGAGGTAATAACGGTGAAGGACAAAGAGCCGGAAGAAGCTCTAAAAGAGGCTTTGAAGGCGGACAGATGCCAAGTTACAGAAGATTACCGAAGTTAAAAGGATTCCAAGTAATCAACAAATTGGAATATGCAGAAATCAATGTAGGGAAATTGGCTGATTTGAAAATGAAAGAAGTTTCATTAGAAGCATTGGTCGAAGCAGGTAAAGCAAGTTCAAAATGTGCAGGTTTGAGAGTACTCGGTAATGGTGAAGTTAAGAAAGCAATAACTGTTAAAGCTGCTTACTTTACACCTTCAGCTAAAGAAAAAATTGAAGCTGCAGGCGGAAAGGCAGAAATCGTTTAAAATTAATACCCCTCATCCCTTGAGGGAGAGGGTATAATTTCAACTTGAGAGGGATATCAATCCCTCGAAAGTCAGAAATTCTGGTGAGGGGTTGTAATGTAGTACTCCCATAAAAGGAAATAAAAATATGGCAGGAATGAGAGTGCCAACTACGGCAGAATTAATGTCAATGTGG
>JAEEXX010000110.1 GCA_016287985.1 Candidatus Gastranaerophilales bacterium | reverse complement strand
TGATGAGATGCCACCATCACTCTACTGCAAAACCGGTAAATATAAATGACACGTACAACAAGTATTACTTATCCATTAAGGCCCATAACGGAATAGGTGTTATTGCAAAAATAGGTACAATATGCGCTAATAAACAGATTAGTCTTGCAAGTATCCTTCAAAAAGGTGTGGATAAGAATGATACGGCAGAGATAACTGTCATTACAGAAAAATGTCTTGAAAAAAGCATTAAAGAAGGGGTAAATGAACTCGTAAATGAGCTCCCGGATTGTGAAGTTGCAAGTCTAATCAGAGTCGCAGAAGGGTAGTTTTATCAATTTTGCATAAAGGCATGTTTATAAGCTGCTGAAACAATTCACATCATTCTGAAATAACTGTAGTTTAAAACTTTTAGCATAAGTTTTGTGAATTGTGTAAAGGATTGTAAATTATTTCCCAAAAATAGGCAATTTTTAAGAATTTGCGGACTTTCAAGAGATATAGACATTTAATGCGAATATGTAAGATTCCGGGAAGGGAAATAATTATGAATAAATTTATGCAAATTTTTAGAAAAATGTTTAAAGCAGGCACTTATGGAGAATGTTTAAATGCAGTTAAGTCAAGGTATGGGGCTGTTGGAGATGCTATATACAGAGAACCCGGAGTTATGGTTTATAAAAAGAAAGGGACAGAAGATATTTTACGTATAACTTTACATAATTATCATCCAAAAAGCAAACCGGGATCCGGAAGCAGAGGTATTAGAGTTGAAACACTGTTACCGAAGGATACAACTTATCAACAGTATCTATCTAAAGTCGGTGAACAGTCGGGTTTTATAAAGGAACGAAGTCAAGTCGGACCTCACCGTATGATTCAAGGGGGTCCTACAATTATACAGGAAGTTTCTCCCGAAAGATATGAGAACAGATTTGCTGAAGGCGGATTATCCCTAACATATAATTACAATGGTAAATCATACTTCTGGCCGTCTACTATTTGCACAATTTAATGTGTGATAGGAAATAGATTGAAAAGGGTTCTCATCCCTAATGTATTCCAAATTAAAAACCAGTAACGCAAAATCGTACTGGCTTTTAAAAATTCGGAGACACTGGGATTCGAACCCAGGATAGAGGTTACCCCCTATAACACCTTAGCAGGGTGCCGCCTTCAGCCTACTCGGCCATGTCTCCGCAACACTCAACTATGCTACCACAAACTCAAAACTTTTTCAAATAGAGCAAGAAACCTAAAATCTGACACACAGGTGAATCCTACAAAACAACTTATTTCGCAAATTTAATATTTAAGGGTATCCGAATTCTCAGATACCCTTATTTATACTCTCAGCCAATCTTACTTTTAATATACAGACCTCTGTCACTTCACAGCCTGAAGTTTTACTTGTATTCCCGTTTCCGTATTCATTGCCACAGCATTAGATACTGCCATTGCCCTTCGCTTTTTCGCTCCTCTTAATATAAATTCAACTCCGCTAAATGTGTTATTAGTGGGGTTTGAAATCTTTTTTAGCATAAACCTGTTATCCTTTCCTAATTGTCTGTTGTATTATTTTTATCGGCATTTTTTTTGAAAACTTTAGCTTTTTTTATCAAATTTTTACAATTCGTTACACAAATTTTGCAAAACTTTTTGTCCATTAGTTTTTAGCAAAATAATTTTAAAAAACAATTATAAAAATCTATTTTTACAACACTTCATGCTATAATAGTTTCAAGAAAACGGGAGCAGCTTATGGCAAAAATTAAAATTGGTATAATAGGTCTTGGGACTGTAGGTTCTGGTGTTTATAAGAGTTTGCAAGATTTTGATGAAGTAGAAATTGTTAAAATAGCGGTCAAAAATATTAACAAACCTCGTTCAGTTGAGGTTCCAAGAGAAATACTTACTGATAATCCGTTTGAAATAGTTAACCATCCTGAAATTGATGTTGTCGTTGAACTTATGGGAGGAGTAGAACCGGCATGGAGCTATATAGAAACGGCTTTAAAAAATAAAAAACATATAGTTACAGCAAATAAAGAATTACTTGCCAAAAAAGGTGAAGAATTATTTAATTTATCCGAAGAAAATAATTGCGTAGTTCTTTATGAAGCAGCTATAGCAGGCGGTATACCTTTAATTATGCCTATAAAGACTATTCTTGCCGGTAATCGTATAAATAAAATTCAAGCAATTCTTAACGGAACTACTAATTATATTCTTACGAAAATGGATACCGATGGTGCAAGTTACGAGGATGTGTTGAAAGAAGCTCAAACACTCGGCTATGCAGAAACCGACCCGACGGGAGATGTAGAAGGCTTTGATGCTGCTTATAAAATTACAACACTTGCAACTATTGCTTTCAATTCCAGAATAAAATTTGAAAATGTTTACAGAGAAGGAATTACCAAAGTTCGTGCAAATGATATGAAAATTGCAAATGAACTCGGATACAAGATTAAGCTTATTGCAAATGCAACTATAGATGAAAATAATAATGCAGATGTAAGAGTTCACCCGATGCTTGTACCCAAAAACACAATGCTTGCTCACACAAATTATGTTACAAATGCTGTAGAAATAAGCGGGCATCCGATAGGTAAAATCGTGCTTTCCGGCCCGGGGGCGGGTGAATTCCCAACGGCAAGCTCTGTTGTTGGAGATATTTTAGCAATAGCAAGAGAATACGGAACTACTGATTATCTGCTTCCGATGATGAGGTGCCGCCATCATTCAACGGCTAAGCCGGTTAACATAAATGATACTTATAACAAGTACTATCTTTCAATTAAAGCACCTAATGCAATCGGTGTTATTGCAAAAATCGGTACGATTTGTGCAAACAAACAAATTAGTGTTGCAAGTATTTTACAAAAAGGGGTTAATGAAAATAATACTGCAGAAATTACCGTAATTACGGAAAAATGCTTGGAAAAAAGTATAAAAGAAGTTGTTTCAGAATTAACAGATTGTGAAGTTATGAGTCTGATTCGTGTTGCAGAATAGTAAATCAGTTGTAGAAATGGAGATTTAATAATGTACTACAAAGGTTTAATTGACAAATATAGAAAATATTTACCGGTAAGCGATTCAACGCAGATTGTAACACTCAATGAAGGAAATACACCTTTAATAAAAGCAGATAACCTTGCTAAGAAAATTGGGTTGGAATGCAATTTGTATTTGAAGTTTGAAGGCTGCAATCCTACCGGAAGTTTTAAGGATCGTGGTATGACAATGGCTGTAACTAAGGCAAAAGAAGCGGGTGCGGGTGCAATAATTTGTGCCTCAACGGGAAATACTTCAGCATCAGCTGCAGCTTACGGTGCTAAAGCCGGTATTAAAACCTTTGTACTCATTCCTGACGGCTATATTGCACTAGGAAAACTCTCTCAAGCTATGATGTATGGAGCAGAAATCATTGCTATTCAAGGAAATTTTGACCAAGCACTGGAATGCGTTCGTGCAATATCTGACACCCACCCAATTACATTGGTTAATTCGGTTAACCCATACAGAATTGAAGGACAAAAAACCGGAGCCTTTGAAATTTGCGATGCACTGGGACATGCACCTGATTATCATTTTATCCCTGTTGGAAATGCGGGGAATATAACAGCATACTGGAAAGGGTACAAAGAATATAAAGCCGCAGGTGTGATTGATAAATTACCTCAAATGATGGGTTTTGAGGCGGAAGGTGCCGCAGCAATTGTCAGAGGTGAAAGAATTATGAACCCTGAAACTCTTGCAACGGCTATTCGTATTGGTAACCCTGCTAGTTGGAAGCAAGCAGAAGCTGCTCGTGATGAAAGCGGTGGTAAAATAGGCTGTGTAAATGATGAAAAAATAGTTGAAGCATATAAACTTCTTGCTGCTTATGAAGGCATTCTTTGCGAACCTGCAAGTGCCGCATCTGTTGCAGGTTTGATTCAGGCACATTCACAAGGACTTGTAAAACAAGGAACGGATATTGTTTGTATCCTTACAGGAAACGGGCTTAAAGACCCGGATAATGCAATTAAGTATTCAAATGCAGATGTTAAAAAGACATCTGCAGAATTAAAAGATGTAATAAAGGTTATGGGATTGTAATATGAATCGAGAAGACTTTATAAACGCACAACGAATAGTAATAAAACTCGGAACGAATATTTTGAGAAACGAAGAAGGCGAAGTTGCTCTTTCCCGTATATATTCGTTCATTGAAGACATTTCAAAATTGATTAAATCAGGAAAAGAGGTTATTATCGTAACTTCCGGTGCAGTTGGTTTGGGTAAGAAAAAACTCAATCTAGAAACAACCGAAGGTGACGGGGTCAAACAAGCTTGTGCAGCTGTCGGTCAGAGTCGCTTAATGTCATTTTATGAAAACGGCTTTGGTGTTTTTGATATTCCTATTGCTCAAATCCTTCTTACAGAAGACGATTTCTCGCTTCGGCACAGATATTTAAGTCTCAGAACAACTTTGAATAAGCTTCTTGAAATGGGTGTTGTTCCGATTATTAATCAAAATGATACTGTTTCAACAATTGAACTTGCAGACAGATTAGCCGGAATGAAAGTATCTTTTTCTGATAATGATAAGCTTTCTGCCCTTGTTTCAAGCGAACTTGATGCGAACTTATTAATTCTTTTATCAGATATTGACGGACTTTATACCTCTAATCCAAAAGAAAATCCAGATGCTGAACTCATTAAAGAAGTGGATGAAGTTACGGATGAAATTCTTGCGCTCGGAACCGAAGCTTCAGAAGGCGGAAGGGGCGGCATGAAAACAAAACTTGAAGCCGCAAAACTTGTAACCCGTTCAGGTGGAAAAGTTTTGATAGCAAACGGAAAAGTTCCTTATATAATAAGTAAAATTTTTGATGGCGAAGATTTTGGAACTATGTTTACTCCGACTGATGAAAATCTTTCAGGTAAAAAACGCTGGATAGGTTATGCAACAAACGTTTTGGGGAAAATTATTGTTAATGAGGGGGCAAAAGAAGCTATATTAAAACAATCTAAAAGCCTTTTACCAATTGGAATTATGGAAATAGTAAACGATTTTAAACAAGGTGAAGTAGTTTCAATCTGTGATGAAAGCGGTCTGGAATTCGCCAGAGGTATGGTAAATTATGATTCGGAAGAATGTCGAAGGATTGCAGGCGGACATTCGAATAATATAGTTCAAACTCTTGGATACAAAAATTATGATGCTGTAATTACCAGAGATAATATTACCCACCTTGTATAAATAAAGAAGAGTTCAGTAATTTCTACCAAACTCTTCTATTAATGATAAAAGTATTATTAATTATGCGAAATATCTTGCTAAAAGACCGTCAAAACCTCTGCCATGGCGAGCTTCGTCTTTAGCCATCTCGTGAACAGTATCATGTACTGCATCAAGCCCCAATTCTTTAGCACGTTTTGCTAACTGCATCTTACCGTCGCAAGCTCCAAATTCAGCTTCTGCTCTGAGTTCAAGGTTTTTCTTTGTGGAATTTGTAACTACTTCTCCAAGAAGTTCTGCAAATCTTGCGGCATGGTCTGCTTCTTCAAAGGCATATCTTCTGTATGCTTCTGCAATTTCAGGATAACCTTCTCTATCTGCTTGTCTTGACATCGCAAGGTACATTCCTACTTCTGTGCATTCACCGGTAAAGTTTGCTTTTAAACCTTCAAGGACAACAGGATCAACATCTTTAGCGACTCCAACAACATGTTCTGTTGTATATTTCTTTTCTCCTTCTTCCATTTTTGTGAAAACTTCTCTAACGGCGCCGCAAACAGGACATTTTTCAGGAGCTTCACCTTCTACTGTATAACCGCATACCGAACATACATACTTTGTCATAATCATTTCCCTCTCAATTAAAAAGTATTAATATAAACCAATAAAATTATATCACAAAACTAA
>JAEEXX010000109.1 GCA_016287985.1 Candidatus Gastranaerophilales bacterium | reverse complement strand
GTTTTTATTTACATTTATTACATGTCCGCTACCGGGTACATTTTCATAAGCTTCATTGTAATAAACTAATTGATATCGTTCTCCATTTTTCATATTTCCATCAAAATATTCGTAACAACCGACATCATCCAAGCTAACCTCAGAATAATTACACGGCTTTTTAGAAACAGGGTCAATATACCCGCCTGAATAATCCCAGGACAATTTGTCATCAATTATTGGCAATTTCCCTGATACTGCCTCTACATCATACCCTCGTTGTTGTGCTTCAAATGCAAGAGCACAACTGGTGCAGTTATTGTCATAACCGACATTAGTCTTTTCATTATCACCAATATTAGGATTAACACCTATTTGAGCAGCTTCCAAAAATGTTTTCGGTTCACCTCGTTTTACACCCGCAATCTCATCAGGGTCTTTGCGTTCAATTGATTTTTGTTTTTCTCGTTCTCGATATTCTTTTTTATATTCTTCATTTTCTTCATATTTCTGAGATTCATAATACTCTTGCGAACCTTCCGGATTGTCATCCCAATCAGCGTTATCGTAATTATTTTCATTATTGGCACTATCTGCTCTATTATTGACAGAGTTTTCGTCTGAATTTACCCCCGGTTTGCTCCGCCAATGGGCTTTCACTTCCGTTCCGTCCTCTCGGGTATAAGCTTCTACATGCACAACATTATCTGACTGCGATAGTTCACTTTCATCCGGCAAGCCCAGCACCTTATGCTGAGCTATAAATTCATCCGCTCTGTCTTTGATTTCCCGCACCGTCATATCAAGCATTTCATTCTTTGTATATATTCTGTTATCATTTGTATAACTGTTTCTATAATTCTTGAATCGTATTCTTAAGCTCCCCTTTTTAATTGACTTATTAATATTCTGCAAATTTTTATTAATATTTAATATATTTTCCAATCATGGCATTGACAAGTAATTGGGATAAATGATACAATACCAATGTAATTGTGAGTATAATGAATATTATATGGACTTCGCACCACCACCTGAAATACCAAAAGAAGTAATTAAATTTGTAGAAAGTCGCAAATATAATTTGTCTAATTCAAATATATCCGTACTATATCTGTTAGAATGGAAAGATTATCACGTTTACTACATCCATAAACGCTCATGCGCCGATAAACTTTGCGGTTCACCACTGTATATTTTAAATAACAACCTGGAAACCAGGTGGGCAAGTCCATATGAAAAAACTCCCATTTATGCTAAATATAAAGCGACCCGTCTTAAGAAGACGGAATAACTACTCTGTTATAATAATATGAAGATAATTTTTTATCGTCTATCCTTAGGTATTTTGGATTATATTGTGCATCCTGTCCCATCCAAGTTTTTACATATTCATATGCGGTATCGCCTTTACGCACAGAATTTGACTGCGCATCATACAATATTAAACTATCGTTTGCATCTTTTTCTACCATGACAACATGTGCTTTTTTTTCAATCTTACCTTCAAATTCTTCATCATAATAATTTACCAATGCGTAACGTTCACCACATGACACTTTATTAGAGAAAAAGTCATAACAATTTTCTTTCTTAATATTTATTTCAACACCAGTACATGGCGAATTATCATTCGGCTCAAGCCAAGAACCAAAGAAATTTTTTCCTATCTCTTCAGTGGCATTTCCATCCGTAACAGGTGTTGACTCCACATCAAAGCCCCTTCTTCTACATTCATACGTATATATACAAGCTGCACAATTTTCATCATAACCATCTTCCTCTATATACTTAGGATTAACTTTGCCGCTATCAGCCTCTTCAAAAGTCATCGGCTCACCACGTTTTACCCCTGCAATCTCATCAGGGTCTTTGCGTTCGATTGATTTTTGTTTTTCTCGTTCTCTATATTCTTTTTTATATTCTTCACTTTCTTCATATTTCTGAGATTCATAATACTCTTGCGAACCTTCCGGATTACCTTCCCAATCAGCGTTATCGTAATTATTTTCATTATTGGCACTATCTGCTCTTTTATTGACAGAGTTTTCGTCTGAATTTACCCCCGGTTTGCTCCGCCAATGGGCTTTCACTTCCGTTCCGTCTTCTCGGGTATAAGCTTCTACATGCACAACATTATCTGACTGCGATAGTTCACTTTCATCCGGCAAGCCCAGCACCTCATGCTGAGCTATAAATTCTTCTGCTCTGTTTTTGAATTCTTTTATCGGCATTTCTAACATTTCTTGTTTCGAATATATTCTGTTATCATTTGTATAACTGTTTCTATAATTCTTGAATCGCATTTTTACCTTCTATTTATTAATAAAATTTAATATATTTTCCTAAATATCATTGACATCTTTGCGAAGCTGATGGTAGAATATTAGTGTATTAAGCAAAATTGGGAAAGACATGGATTGCGCACCACAATACGATATGCTACCTTTACTTGAACCACCCCCTGCGGTTGTAAGATTCGCTGCTAAAAAACAGGTTAAATTATTAGCAGACGATTTAAAAATGGAATTCAGTTCAACTAAAGATTTTAATGGATATAAGGGTTATATTGGGGTATATCCGTGTATGACAACAAGAGATATTTGTGCAATTTTGTATAAACCAATGCACAAAATTAGGTTTGCTACGTTAGAAGAGCTTCAAGAACTTTATTTAAATTTTCGCTGACTTGGTTTTGATATTTTATTTAACAAATCATATTTTAATTTTTTATCATCAATACGAAATAAATACTGAGGATAGTAAACATTATCGAGACAGTCTTTCTTATAATCGATATCGTCGAAGTATTCATTTCCATAGTAATTTCCGCTTTGAGGATCATATATTTCCAGTTTATTTTCAGCATTTTTAGATATTTCAACAGCATGTGCATAATTATCTTCCTGTCCATGTGGATGATACCAAAATTCGTAACACTCACCTGTTTTTATTTCGTTTTCTATTTGCGAAATACATTCACTAGCATTATTTGAACGAATTTTTGTAGGAGATTCCATTTTTGTGCCATCAACGGATTCGTAAGCATAGTATGGATATGCTCGTAACATTTTTACCTGTCCAACATCATTTGGACTCGCAGGTAAAGCTTCAATATCAAAGCCCTGTTCTCTTGCTTTGTGCACAGGTATACAAGATGTACAGTTTTGCTTATAACCCTCATCATCGCTACTGAATTCAGGATTTACATTATGTCCTCCAGCTTGTTCCTTATTCATTGGTTTGCCACGTTTAACACCCGCAACATTATCTGGAATATTTTTTTCATAAAGTTTTCTTTTATCCATTTCTATTCTTGCAGTCTTACCTGTTGATGTTCCATTATTATCATCTTCATTATTCAATGTTGTGGTTTCGTTATTTAAAGAGCCCTCTCCAGGTTTACTTCGCCAATGAGCTTTTACTTCCGTTCCGTCCTCTCGGGTATAAGCCTCTACATGCACAACATTCTCCGAACCCGCAAGCTCACTTTCATCCGGCAAGCCCAGCACCTCATGCTGAGCTACAAATTCATCCGCTCTGTCTTTGATTTCCCGCACCGTCATATCAAGCATTTCATTCTTTGTGTATATTCTGTTATCGTTTGTATATGAATTTCTATAATTTTTAAATTTCATTGTTTTCCCCTTATTTTATTAATTCTTGTAAAACTTTTGATATCTTCGAGCCTTTTGGTTCTTCTTCATTTACAGCTTCCTGTTTTGGAGTTTCGGTTTCATGCTCATTATTTTCTGGTGTTCGTTCATCTCCCTGCTGCGGAATGAGATTTTGCATCATTGCCTGTAGCATTTCGGGAGAGAATTGACCGTTTCCACCTTCATTTACCCCTGCAAGGAATCTCTCCGGATTATCTACTCCTTTTTGTTCAAAGTACCAAACAAAGATTTCTTCAAGGTTCAGAGGAATTTGCTGAGAAAATTTTTCAACTGCTGTAACCAGCATATCTGCCTGTTCAGATTTTACAAGCGTTTGAGACGAATCAGAGTATGTATATTTGTAATCAGCTTGACGGACAGTATCATCTATTTCTATTTCTTCGGGCTGGTTCTCTTTATTTACAAATATTGTTTCTGTTCCCATTTTGAAATCCGCACAGAGTTTTGCAACTTTTTCAACACATGGCAAAATATAATCCTGATTTATTGTATCAACTAACATCGAAAGTCTTGTCATTTGACCTTCCGACTTTGTATTTATCTCTGTTGCAGTTTTTGCCGCAGTTGTTTCGACAGAACCTATCATATTCGGGAATATACCTGAAACTTCTGCCATTAAGTCATTCAAGAATGAAATATCGTTTAGAAATACTGTCGGGTTGAAATTCATTTGCTGAAATGCTGCTGTAGGTGTTAAATTATCACCGTATTCAATGATTTTTCCCGGGTATAACTCGATTTCGTCCTTTTCAAAGAATCCTTCAGGTGCCAAAAGCGGTGGATTCTCGTTTAGTGCTTGAAGGTTGCAAGTGCGATTTAACAAGTCTTCCTGCAAATGAGCAAGCGAAAGAACACAATACAAAGGACTAATACCACGCTTGGTAACAGGGTCTGTTATGTACGCACCATAAGAAAACGGATTTATGATTCTTTCATTTTTCCCGAATTCCACCAAGAATTTTCTTGCAACTACAACAGCTCTCCAGTTTTTCAAAACTGTTCCGTCTGGAAGCTTTAAGTCACCCCAGTGCTCAAGAACTTCTATTGTAGAACCGTTTACAACTTCATCATGCTGCTTTTGTCCGTGATTATCGGAATTCGAAACAAGTGCATATATTTGCTCTTTCTCTTCACTAGTAAGTTTATAATATTGATTATTGACGATATCTTCAGCCGTTTTGTAAGTACGGTATATCTTCGGACAAGAATCCCAGTTATCGATTTGAGAAGGGTCAAAAACCAAATCTGCCGGATTTACGGAATAAATATAAGGATTGTCATAAATTTTTCTTTCATCAGTCCAGAAATTTTTACCATTCTTAACAGCTTCCATGATTTTTGGGAGCTTAAAAATATCTTCCGAGAATAAATTTTCAAAGAAAGAAATTGGACGTCTATATTCCTGATAAGTCTTTTTCCAAGCAGTAAAGGAAATAAGTTCACCATAAAGCAGAGAGTTGTCAATGACTTTATCACAAGTTTTCTGATAATCCATTTTTTCTAAAATATCAACAAGCATAGCTTTTTGCTTATTAGAAATATTGTTTGAGTCACGATTTTCTCCCGAAACATCAAACATAGAATTAACATTTGCATAAGTATTTCTCCAGATAAACGCTTTTAGGGTTTGATAAAACATATATGTTTTGCACATTTTAACTTTAGCTTTCCATCTTTGAGTTTTATCGGTAACCGTTTTAAAATCGTTTTTGAAAAATATTTCATTAGCCAAATCAGAGGCCATCTTGAGATTTGAAGCACGTTCCGAATTAAGCGTCGAAAAATCAGAAGATATTGATTTTACGAGTTTCTGAGCCTGTTCTTTGTTGAGTTTTACTTCTGAATCGTCTTTTTCAATAATGTAGCTAAATGTCATAATTTAAATCCTTTCTTTTTTTATAATTTTTTATTTAGTTTTTTTTTTTTGCGACATTCTTTCTTTTTTACTCAAACCAAAAAGAAAGAATGTCGCCCAAGAAAGAAAAATCCACAGAATGTTTTTTATGCCCTTACGGGCATAAGATTGAATGGCTGCTGCCGGCAAGCCGGCACGCTTACGAGTCCTATCATTGCTGCGCAACACGGACTCGATTACTACTGCATAGAACTCACTTTTGTGACACATTCACAACAAATACCCACCCGCAGTTGTAACAAACAAGTTTGAACAACGACTCCCTCCCTAATTAGGGAGGGAAGGGGTGGGTAGCAACTCAGTTTATTTATCATGTCTAAACACAAACAATTTATCTT
>JAEEXX010000012.1 GCA_016287985.1 Candidatus Gastranaerophilales bacterium | reverse complement strand
TTAAAATGCCATTATCCTGTCGAATACTTGTCTGCATTGTTATCAAGTGTTGCAGATAACAAAGATCAAACTCAATTGTACATTGAAGAAGCCAATAAACATGGTATAAAAGTTCTTCCGCCGGATATTAATAGGTCATACCTTGAATACACTCCAGACGGCAAGAATATAAGGTTTGGAATGGCTGCTATCAAAGGGGTTGGAGAACCTGTTTGTGAAGCAATAATCAAAGAAAGAGAAGAAAATGGCGAATTTACAAGCATATTTGATTTCTGTAAACGAGTTGAGCCGAAATACGTAAATAAAAAATCTCTTGAAGGATTAATTAAAGCCGGCGCATTTTCGAATATAGAAAAAAGCAGAAAACAGCTTTTTGAAAATATTGAGCATATTTTGGATGTAACTTCAAAAGAGGCAAAAGACAGAGAAATAGGGCAAGTAAGTCTGTTTTCCACAGCTGAAAATTTGAGCTTTGCCGATATTCAATATCAGCTTTTAGGTACTGACGAAGAATATACAAGCAAAGAAATACAGCAATTTGAAAAAGAGTTTTTGGGATTTTATGTCACCTCACATCCGCTTTTTTCTATTAGGGATAAATTGCCGTTTTTAATTACTCACAGAATTAGTGAGTTAAATGAAGTGAAAGAGGAAGAGTTGGTTACAATTTGCGGACTTGTGACCGCCATAAGACAAATTCCTACCAAGAAAGACCCGTCAAAGTTTTTGAGATTTGTAACTGTTGAAGACTTAACAGGGAAAGTTGACTGTGTTTGTTTCCACAAAAAATTACTTGATTATGGGGATATTTTACAGCAGGATAACAGAATTATTGTAACAGGAAGGCTTCAACACAGAGGAGAAGACCAACTGAGCGTTGTAATTGAGAATGTCAAATCAATTGATAATTCTAATATTATGACTGTTAGTCTTAATGATGAAATGAAGTATGAAGAGCTTTTCGGGCTCAAAAATATTTTAGCTTCACATCACGGCGATGACCCGGTTATGATAAAACTGCCCGAAACTGACGGATATAGTACAAGAATTATGACTTCTCCAATATTTTGGGTAAAAACGACAAACGACTTGGTTAATAATCTTAAACACAGTTTCCCAAATAGAGTTGATGTGCAAATAGATTCCTTGGAAACACCATTAGATAAAGTTAACGTCTAACCTCTTGTTTAATATTGCTTGGGGGAATAAATCTAAACATCACATAAACATGTTTGTTGTATACTGTATGTGATAGGGAAATATCAATGGCAAAAGAAAAGAAGAAGAAAATAAAAGTAGCATTTCCGCATATGGGAACAATATCAGTAGCTTGGTCTGCGGGGCTCAAGAAAATCGGTGTTGAACCCTATGTTGAACCCTACACAAGCAAAAAAACTCTTTCTTTGGGAACAAAAAATTCTCCTGAGGCAATTTGTCTTCCTTACAAGCTTATTTTGGGTAATTTTATTGAAGCAATCGAAGGCGGAGCGGATTATGTCGCAATGATTACGGCCCCAGGATGCTGCCGTCTGGGCGAATACGGGAGTAATATTTTTAATTCTTTAAAAGATATGGGGTATAATGCCAATTATATCGAGGTTTCGCTCTATGACGGATTAAGAGGATTTTACAATTTCTTAAGGAAATTAATCGGAAGAAATGACCCGATTTTAATCATGAGAGCTTTGAATATAACAATAAGAAAAGTCTTTGCTATTGATGATTTAAATAGTGCACTTTCTTATTACCGTGCAAGAGAAATACATTTTGGAGATGCAGAAAAACACTATAAGAAAGCACTGGATATGATAGATAAGGCTGACAATACTGCGCAGCTTAAGAAAGCGTACCCGCTTGCTCTCAAAGAAATTGAGAAAACTCAGATTGATGAGAATAGGGAAGTTTTGTATGTGGATTTGACCGGCGAAATTTATCTTGTAAATGACGAATTTTCAAACCAATATATTGAACGTGAACTCGGAAGAATGGGTGTTCAGACAAGAAGAAGTTTAACTGTCGGGAGTTTCTTAAAAGATGCGATTATTCCAAAAGCATTTCAGAATAAGGAAACACACCTTCAGAGAGCTGAGAAAATGGCAAAGCCGTACCTAATGCGTGATATCGGAGGCGATGCCATGGAATGTATTTCCGATGTTGTTTTTGCGGATTATAAAGGTAAAGACGGCATTATTCATATTTCCCCGTTTACTTGTATGCCGGAAATTATGTCTCAAAACATTTTCCCGTCAATAAGAGGCGAACATGATATACCGCTTTTGGCTTTAATTATGGATGAACAGACAGGACGAGCAGGTTATATTACACGATTAGAGGCATTTGTAGACCTTATGCGCCGTAAAAAGCGGGTTAAAGAAGGTAAGCTAAAAACTAAGGTCTAAATTCGTTTATGTATTTAGCTTCTATTCAGTCACAAAAATATTGTATAATATTTTTATGAATGATACTTTGAGAGAAACAATTAAGCTTGTTCCGGAACAGCCCGGGTGCTATCTTTATTATGATAAAGACGGTGTGATTATTTATGTCGGTAAAGCGAAAAATCTTAAACGCAGGGTTTACAGCTATTTTCATAAACAGCACGACAGCGTAAAAACAAATGTTCTGGTTTCTCAAATAGAAAGACTTGAATATATAATTACGGATTCCGAAGTTGAGGCTCTAATTCTTGAATCTCATTTGATAAAAAAACATAAGCCCAAATACAATATTTTACTAAAAGATGATAAAAAGTACCCGTATTTTCTTATAACAGATGAGGATTTCCCGAGAATTCAAATTGTACGTAAAAAGAACCTTAATCCAGATAAGGGTAAATTTTACGGGCCGTATACAGATATAAGAGCTATGCATTCTACATTGGATTTTTTGAAAAAAATATTCCCTTTAAAACAATGCAAGACTCCAAAGTTTTCAAACCGACCCTGCCTTTATTATCATATAGGGAAGTGTCTTGCGCCTTGTCAGGGCAAAGTTACTCCAGAAGAATACAAAAAACTGATTCGTCAGGTGGAACTGTTTTTGAGCGGTAAACAATCTGAGCTTTTGAAACAAATTCAAGAACAGATGCAGAAATATTCTGAAGAAGAACAGTTTGAAAAAGCGGCAAAGATGCGTGACAGCTATTTGGATTTGCAAAAGACTCTTGAAAGACAAAAAGTCGTTTATGAAAATACCAAACTTAATGAAGATGTATTTGCATTACTTTATGAAGACGGAATTCTTGCTATCGTAATAATGATGATTAGAGAAGGCCGACTTATCGACAAAAAAGACTTTACATATTTTGTGGAAGATGTTGATAAGATTGAATACTTTGAAACATTCTTTAGAGAATATTATTCAACCTTGAAGCTTGAATTCCCAGATAAAATTATTTCAAAAGATTTAGAAGAAATCGGAGAAAAAGAGCTTTATGAAGATTGGCTCAAAGTTCTTTCGGGCAAAAAAGTCGGTATTAACTATGGGAAAAGGGGAAAATATAGTGAATTATGTGAATTAGCACATAAAAATGCCGAAAATCTTTTAGAAAATGCAAAGCTAAAAAAGATGGCTCAGATTAGAGATGATTTCAATGAGGTTGGTTCATATTTGGCAGAAAAACTTAAACTTGCAAATTTCCCGAACAGAATAGAATGTTATGATATTTCGCATATTCAAGGAACAAATACCGTTGCTTCAATGGTTGTTTTTCAGAATGGACTCCCGAAAAAGACAGCATATCGAAAATTTAAAATCCGCATGACTGAAGGTAAACCTGATGACTTTTTATCTATGAAGGAAGTTTTATCCCGCCGTTTGGCACGGTTAGGTGAACCGAAATGGGAGAAACCTGATTTGATAATAATCGACGGTGGTAAAGGCCAATTATCAAGTGTTATGCAAATAGTTTCAGATTTGGGGGTAAAGGTCGGGAAAGACGGTATTGACTTTGTTTCTCTGGCTAAACGTGAGGAAGAAGTTTTTCTGCCGAATCAGTCTAAATCCATTCTCCTTCCGCGTGATTCCAATGCACTCTATTTAATTCAAAGAATAAGAGACGAAGCACACAGATTCGCAATAACATATCATCGTGATTTACGCTCAAAAGCAATAATCAATTAAATATTAAAACTCTTTCTCGAGCCTTCCTCGTGGTACAATCCGCCGCCGCAAATGGTTTCTATTACTTTTAAAACGAATTCTCTTGCGGCATCAGATGAATTTAGGAAAAATTCCCTGTTTGAAAGGTGTTTGATTTTGAATATGGAATTTTGTGTTTTGTCTGCGGGAACGAAAAGAGATGCGACTTCCGCTTCAAGAAGTTTTGCCATCATTTCGCTTCTGGAGGTTATTCCATCCATTAGTTCATTATAATTCCCGCTAATAGCCATTATACGACCGGAAAACATCGGTGCGGCTCCTTCTCTGTACAATGCCTGCGGTTCATAGTTACATCTGGTTGTAAGACTAATGGTATGCCACAAAATATTAATAACGGCAACACTTTTTTCTTTATCGTGTTCAACATATATATTTTCTGTTGTTATACCTCTCGACGCAAAGGATTGTTTTAAGGAATCAGTAATTTCTTTTAAATTATCAATCATTTCAGCAAATATTTCAGCAGTATTTAAGGTCGCATGCTGATAATCTAAAAATTGCTTATACATATGTGTAGAAACAAGCCCGATTCTCTCCTGTATCAAAGAAGATTTTCTGAATGCCGTTTCCGAGTTATTAAAATTTTCGTAACCTTTAGACAATATAAAGTCTCCTTAGCATGATTGTACACTCAAAACGGTAATCATGTAAACTTTGAAATATTAAGTTTTGTAACAATATTTCAAAAAAATGTTATTTTTTTGTGAAATGTGGAATTAGGAAAATATAGGCCTCTAGAAAGGAGATAAAAGTTATGGAAATTGTGAATTTGGTAATGTTTGGAGTACTGTTCTATCTGGCATTTATTGGTGTACCTACACTTTGTGAACGCAGAAAGTAAATTAGCCGACAATTAATTTTAGTGATCCTTTGTATTGCTCGAGTTCTTGTTCTTCAGCCTGTATGTTTGCTGCTGTAAGTTCATTTTTTCGCATGATTTCTATATATAATTTTTTAAATAAAACATATAAAATTAGAGCTTGGTTATTGTTTTGTCCGATAGCCTTATAAGCTTGATTAATAATCAAAAGTGCATCTTCCGGGTTAGATTGAAGATTTGCAAGAAAATACTTGGCGATTATATTAATATTAAACAATGCATTATTCTCTGACTGCATAATAACATCATTATAAATAGCTTTTGCCTTTTCAGTAATGCCAATTTTCGAGTATGCATAGCCAATTAATAAGTCGCAGAAATATTTTATTTCTGTATGATTAATATCCTCGGCAAGAAGCTTTGCTTGATATATATTTTGAGCAAATCTTTGGTAATCACCATTTGTAAGCAGATGAGCTATTTCCTGCAAAATAAGAAAAACTATTTTTGAAAATGGCGCATAAGCTTCAATTATTCCTGTATTGTATACTTTCCCGGCGAGGAAATCTCTTATTGCTAAAATACAATCTTTTTCCGGCAAATCTGTATCAAGAGTTATTGTAATGAGGTCAAGAAAATTTTCAAGATTTTCGTCCATCATGTAGAGTTTAGCAAATGCCGCATATCTCATGGTTTCCAGAATATGTGAAACAAAAGAATTCACAGAAAAACTGGCTGGTTTAATTTTATCTATAATCTCTATTTTTAACACTGAAAGTAATTCTGTTGCAGTATCAGTGCATTCTTTGTATTTTCCAAGGTTATATAATATTTCTATATGTACAAGTGACAGTAATAAAAATTTTGTATTTATTGCACCATTAACCAATAAAGTAGGATTTTGCATTCCGGATAAAATATTGTGAAGCAGTTCCAGCGCATTTGAGTAATTTGATGAAATTAATGCACCTTGAAGCATCATGTTTGACAGTTTTACAACTTTTTCATTATCATTTTCTTTTATTGAATCGGTAAGTAAAATATTTTCTATAAAATATATTTTTGACGGAGCATATTTGTACAGGTATTTTAATATACTATCATATACTTTCGTTTTATTGGTTTCAATTTTTTCTGCCTCAATATTTAAGTCAACACTCTCTATTAAGGAAAGAAAACCAAGACAATTTTTAAGGTATGCATCATAATCTCCGGATTTTATAGAAAATTCTGCACAAAGGCAAAGTTTTTCATATTCTTCCTTAAAGCATCCGATTTTTCCTAAAAGAAGAGCAAAAGTAACATTATCAATATAAGTACCGATTTTGTTTATAATATTCTGTGCGAGCATTGTTTCTGCCTCTTTTTTCATAGAGGAAAGGATTGTTTGTTTGTACAGATTATAGTTATTTATAACTAAATAGTTATCTTCTTGATGTACAAATCCTGAATCTGCTAATATCTTTATATTGTTTTCAGCATCTTGGATTCCTAAATTTTTTAAATTTTGTATATCAATATTTGAGTATAACATTGCAGAATATGCTAAAATCAGAGAAATATCCTGATTTTTCCCTAAATGTTTCATTCTTGCTTTAAATGAGGAGAATAAATCTTTTGGTACAACTACTGACTTTGTCTTTTTTACTAGCAGTTTATTTTCAAAGTTAATTAAAACTCCGGTTTCGGTCAGATATTTCATTACGTTTTTGAAATATAAGTAAGAACCGTTAAAATGTTCTTGTAACTTTTCAAAATAGAAAGAGCCGATAAAATCAGCTGCATCAGCTTTTATTGTTGAAAGACAGTTTGAAAAAGAGGTTTTTGTGAGTCTGAATTCAGTATATGATTCTGTTCTTAAAAGCCCTTTTATTTTTGAATGCAAGGATATTTCATCTGATGTTAAAAATATAAAATTAGGTTTAATTTTTTTAAAGTTGTCAAAGTAAATTTCCAGAGTTTGTATTGATGTATCGTCAATATTTTCTAAACCGTCAATTATTATGACAGTTTTTGACAGAAGTGCCAGAAATTTACCCCAAAGTTCAATATAAGCAAATCGTGCATCTTCCGGCGAGCTTGCTGATATAATATTTCCTGAACACAAATCAAATAATGGTTTAAATGTTTCTAAATGATTTTGATTAATACTTTCAAGACTTGTGTTGCCGTATGACTGTATCCCAAAATATTTTCTGAATAAAATCTCAAAAAATCCCCAAGGTTTATAGTTGAGTTCTTCCGTACATGCTATTGTAAAAACCTTATACCCTTTTTTCATGCAGGCTTCTCTAATGTCATTAGTGTCAGCCATATATTCCGGAACAGAACGAACAGATATAATTTTTCCTGATTTTTCAAAATCTATATTGGCGAGTTTTTCAGAGATTTCTAAAGCGTTGGTTATTTGAAAAGAACATTTTGCTTTTATATTGAACACTTTAAAAGCTTTTGAATTTGTTGAATCTGATTCGGTATTATTTTTTACTTTTTTTATTTGATGTTGGATAATATCCAAGGTATTTTCGTCTGTATCATTACTTGGCGGAAGAATGTATGAATCAAGAACAATTTCATAAAACATAGTGCTTTTGCCATTTTCTTCCATAGAATATAAAGAATCTGTTCGGTATTCTTTATTCACTTCGTCCCAAACATGTTGATCAAGAATAATTTGAGTTCCTTTTAAATATTTAGGCAATCCTTTTTTTACATTTAAAAGCTTAACGTTATTTTCATAAGAATGGAGTTCTTGTAGGTTTTCTGCTTCTTTTTTTGAAATAATAATATTTAATCCCAGCGGTATTTTCAATTCTTCAACGACATTTGTATTAAGCTGTGTTAATGCATTTGCGAGTTTCAGTGCGAAACGTACCGCTTTATTTGAAGATGTTGGCAAGGATAATTCTTTGTTAAAATTTAAAACAAATGAATCTCCATATGTGATAAAAAGTCCTTCTACATTGCGAATTTGAGCTAAAACTAAATTTTTTAGTTTGAAAAAGAATTTCTCATATAAATCTTTAGATTTTAAGATCCTTTTTATACTTTTCAAATTATTAAATTTTATAGTAACAGAAGCAAATTCGTCAGATTCACACTCTTGATATGCAAGAGAAGTTTTTGTAGGGAATCCGCATTTTACACATAAATCATTTATAGCAGGGTTAATTCGTCCGCATTTAGAACACTTAATAAGAATTTTATATCCGCAGTTTGTGCATACAGCTGATTCTTCAAGCGAATGACAATTTGGGCACTCGAGAAGTAAAACCTTGTGGCATTTAGGGCACACGGTTTCTTTCTCTCCTATTTGAGTGTGACATTTAGGACATTCCATACCTTTTAACCAATCCGAATTCCGTTTCTTCCATTATAAAGCAAAAACTGTTATAATTGAACAGTAAGAATTTTTAGGGGAGATATTATGACATTTTTAACCGTAATGACAGAACCTGCTATTATAATTATTACTTTGTTTTTTCTTGTTTTTATAATCTATACGTTATTCAGTTATGCAAAAATTGAAAGCAAACTAAAACCCGTATACAAATTTATGCAGTCTATTAACAAGAAAGAGCTCTCGTACAGATTTAATCAGCTGGATGAATATATGCTCGGGAATCCTTATACCGTGACAGCTTGGGAGGATTTGAAGCAGGCACTTATTTTACCGGACAAAATATTTAGCGCTGTTCCGGGTACAAATGTCAACTCAGAACATAAAAATGACATATATTTGACTGTAGATTCTTCATATTTTTTTCATGAAGAATCGCTAATATTTTCAAAGATTAATTACAAATTTATTCAAACAATACCGACTTTGTTAACAGGATTGGGGCCGTTTTTTACGTTTTTGAATATGGCAATTGCTTTCGCTTCGGTTGATTTTACTTCCGAAAATATCGAAGGTTCTCTAAACAGTTTAATTGGTAATATCCAAATAGCTGCTTTATGTTCGGTTTTTGCTGTAGGTTATTCATTATTGTTTATGTTTATTGAGAGAATTTTATATAATAGCAAATGCAAAAAATACTATCTATTAATTCAAAAAGAATTTATAAGGTTGTTTGATGTATGTACGAGCGAACAATTCTTGCTGGATTTGGTTAAAGAATCAAAAATTCAGAATGTGAATAATGAAAAAATTCTAAAATCATTGCCTGAGGACTTTGCTAAATCTGTTTCCAAATCTTTGGGTGAAATTACAACGCCTTATTTGGAAAATATACTTTACAGCCTAAATAAGCTGAATGAATCTATTGATAAAAATGGCGGCAATAGTGATATGGTTGACAAATTGTTTTAAACATAAGGCGGAATAATGCGTTTTAAAAGAACATACAGAGAAGAAAATAATGGAAATGTATTCTGGATAACTATGACAGACCTAATGACCGGTTTGGTTTTGGTGTTTGTCGTGATGTTCTTTTATGTATTTATTCAAAATCATTTGCACCAAGTTGCACAAACATCAGCACAAGAAAATGCAATAAAAGTTTTGCAATCAGCATTGGAAAAAGAGTCGATTTCAGCAACCGTCGATCCCGTTTCCGGTGTAGTCAAAATATCGGATTTGGAACTATTTGCGCTAAATAGTTATAAACTTTCCGACAAAGGCAGGGCATATTTGGATAAATTTGCACCGGCGTACTTTGATTCACTATTTTCAGGTGAATTTATGGCGAAAAATATTGATAAAATAATTATACAAGGCCATACTGATTCACAAACTTTTGCCGGACAATATTCTGAAGACGAACAATATATGAAAAATATGGAATTGTCATTAAAACGTGCTTATGAAGTTGCCGATTATGTGACAAAAACCAAGTATAATAAAATAAATGGTACTCATTTAAGGAAGATGATTGTTGTTGAGGGGGCAAGTTTTTCTGACCCTGTAATTGAAAACGGTAAAGAAAACTATGATAAGAGCAGAAGAGTAGAACTAAAACTCGTTATGAAAAAAAATCAGCTTGCAAAATAAAAAAAAATATTGTAAACTTATGTTAAGTTGTGTGGTTTTTTATTACCCCGAGAGAGAAAATGCTACTTATTCCAGAACATCACAAAAATAAATATGGAATTAAACTGCTTGGCGCCGTGCAAATCAGCGGCGAAAGTTTTTTCGTTTATAAAAATAAAGACGGAGAAATTTCTCTTAGAACCGGTCAGGAAGAAAAGATTCAGAAAAACATTTTGAAAAACATGATTAAATTAAATCCGAGAATTTTACGTCTTTTGAGTAAATACAGAATTAAGCCTAATATTAATACCAGAACACTGAAAGAATTAACGGGCGGGCATATGAATGACACTTGTAAAATTGCAATGGGAATATATTCATTGCTTGCTTCAAATTTAAAATCCGGTATAGACGAAAAATCAATAAAAGAAGCTTCTATGCTTCATGATTTGGGCAAGGTTTTGATACCTTCCAAAGTTTTGAATAAACCAGCGAAACTTAGTGTTAAAGAACGTAAAATAATGAATATTCATTCAACAATAAGTTATGAACTGCTTAAAACGCAGGACATTAATACAGATACGCTGGATTTGGTTAAGTATCATCACCAGAATTTGAAACATTCCGGGTATCCAAAACTGAGAAGTGCGGAACATATATCAGATATTGGAGTTCAAATAATATCCACAGCAGATAAATACAGTGCATTAAGAGAAGCGAGGGTGTACAGAAGAAAGCTTAGCAGAATAGAATCGCTTTTGATACTCTATAAAGAAGTCCTTGAGGGGAAAATTCATAAGGATGTTTATAGGGCACTATTTGATTACGTGCAAAAATATGACAAAGCCGCTTAGTTTTTTATTATAATCCCCTTTAATAATTGATTTTTCATAAACTTGATATGATATTAAGATTTTATAAGGAAATCCTGTTTTTCAATTTTTTTAGAATATAATGATTACAATGAAATGTTGACAGGAGATGGAATTATGCAATTTGTAGATGAAATTCTTTGCAAACTTGAAACAGCTGATAATACAACCAAAAATAATCTTGAAAATATGCTTGTCGCTCAAGGTCAAGCAGTGGTTCCCGATTTAGTTAATAAACTTCAGGTTGTAAAAGGAACCAAACGTGGTGTTGTAGCTATGTCACTTATCAGAATTGGCGAAGCATCTGTTGACTATCTTAAAAAAGCGGCATATGCAAATAAAGACTTTGAATGGGTTGCAAAATACTTAATATCAGAAATTCAAGGTATTGCAGCCTAAATGCAAACAAAGGTTAATATTTATACAGATGGTGCGTGTAGCGGAAACCCCGGAGTGGGTGGTTACGGCACCATTTTAGTTTATGTTGACTCTAATGGTATGAAGCACGAAAAAGAATTTTCCGAAGGTTATAAGCATACAACCAACAACCAAATGGAGCTTATGGCGGTTATTGTCGGATTAGAAGCTTTAAAGAAACCGTGCGATGTTACTCTATATTCTGACAGCAAATATGTAGTTGATGCGTTTAACAATCATTGGATAGAAGGATGGGTGAAAAAAGGTTGGAAAACAGCAGGAAAAACACCTGTTAAAAATGTGGAGCTTTGGCAGCGGCTTTTAAAAGCTAAAGAGACTCATAATGTAGAATTTGTCTGGGTTAAAGGGCATGCCGGCCATGAATACAATGAACGCTGTGACACACTGGCAGTAGAAGCAGGTAAAAAGGAAAATTTAAAAACCGAGGTTTTTTAGAGCTTTTTTCAATCTTATCAGCATTTTTTCATTTGTTCCGATTCCGCATAAAAGCATGGTCGTTTTGTTATTCGTTCGCTCGTCTTCAATATTATATTTTTCATACAGGATTTCAGAAAGTTCAAATCCGTTCAAGGTTGGATGTTTAAGTAAAATTTTTGTAACATCATCATTGAATTGATGCAAGTTCAGACCCTTGATATTATTTATTAATTTATTCAAACATTTTTTACCTCTTGCGGAATTCAAAAAATTAATATTTGCTTCAATTGTTGCAAGCATAGGATAAGAAGGTGAAGTTGTATTTATTTTTGAGAGTGCTTCTGACGGGTCATTATCATTTGAATGCAGAAGTGCTGTCGGATTAATACCTCCGGCAGTTTTATGCAAAGATTGCACTGTATAATCCGCATATTTAACCGCAGATTCAGGTAATTCATCAGAAAACGGGTATAATGCCCCGTGAGCTTCATCTACAATCAATTTAACACTATTCGCATGACAAATTTTACTAATCTCTCTAATGTCAGCAGCGAACCCTTCATAGGTAGGAGAAGTTATCAGTAAAACAGTATTTTGCGGCACATTTTTTAACAATTCCTTTATTTTATCTACGGTTATCGCTTTATAAACTCCTAATTCTTCGTCTAAAGGCAGAGAATATTCCGTAATAATACAATTAGCGAGTTCTGCGCCGTTTCTGTGGCAAATATGTGCTTTATCCCAAATAAAAATATTTTTACATTTAGATGCCAAAATCGCCGAAACGATTCCGCTTGTCGAACCGTTTGTAAGGAATTTTGCATACTTTGTCCCATATATTTTTGCAGCCTTTGCTTCTGCCAGCATCAACGCTTCTTGCGGATTATAAGCATCGACTTCCGATATATCATTTCTGTACCATTGATAAAATTTGTGTAACAAACAAACTCTACCCCCGTGAGAAGGAGTTGTGAAAAGTGTTTTTTGATTTTTTAGTTTTAAAACAGAAATTATACTCACATGATAATTTTAGCATTAAAATATTAATTAATATGCCAGTTAAAGATTAGCGATTCACATATTTGTTAATAATATCTTTGACTGAATAAAATAATAAAGTAAGGGTTTCAAAAATTTCTTCAAACGGCATTGTCTCGGTATTAATAAGTAAAATTGATTTTCCTTCTGTGCAGGATTTCGGTGCCGGAGTATATTTGACTTTTTTTAAGATTTCCCGATCAAGATTTTGTTTAAGGATATTCCATTCGTATTGGGTAAATGGAGTGTAAACTCGTATGCTTTCTCCGGTTTCTCTTATTGCGGTAATTCTGCATTCAGTTGCTGCCAGACGTATTTTAATTAATTTTATGAGATTTTCAACTTCATCAGGAATCCTTGAAAATCTGTCTTTCCATTCTGACACTATATAATTTAATTCCGTTTCGGTTTTTACATCCGCAAGCCGTTTATATTCAATCATTTTCTGTTCTTTAGAACCCACCCATTCATCAGGAATGAATGCGGTTATATTAATATCTACGACTGTCGGCTTAATTTTATTTACCCCTTCGCCTTTTAGCTCATTAACTGTTTCTTCAAGCAACTGACAATATGTATCAAACCCGACATTAACCATATGGCCGTGCTGTTTTGTTCCCAGAATATTTCCAATTCCTCTGATCTCTACATCACGCATTGCTATTCTATATCCGCTTCCGAGGGTTGTAAATTCTTTTATCGCCTTTAGCCTTTCCGCAGCATCCTTTGTAATTTCTTTGCTCTTTTTATAGAAACAATAGCAGTATGCTTGTTTTTCACTTCTTCCAACCCTGCCACGTAATTGATAAAGCTGAGCTAAGCCAAATTTGTCGGCATCGTGGATTATTATCGTATTTGCGTTAGGGATATCAAGTCCGTTTTCAATAATTGTTGTACACAGCAGAATGTCACTTTCGTGATTATCAAATCCGATAATTACTTCTTCCAACTCTTTCTCGCTCAATTGTCCGTGACCAATTGCAATTCTTGCATTTGGAACAAGTTTCTGCAATTGAAGTTTAAATTCTTCAATGGTTTCAACCCTGTTATAGAGATAAAAAACTTGCCCGTCTCTGTCAAGCTCATTAATTATGGCATTTTTTACTGTCTGTTCATTGTATTCCCCGACATAGGTTTTAATGGGAAGTCTGTTTTGCGGCGGAGTATTAATAATGGAAATATCCTTTATACCGGAAAGTGACATATAAAGCGTTCTCGGAATCGGAGTTGCTGACATTGAAATTATATCTATATTTTCTCGGAACTCTTTTAATTTCTCTTTGTGTCTGACTCCAAATCTATGTTCTTCATCAATTACAAGCAATCCCAAATCTTTGAAGAAAATATTGTCCTGCAAAAGCTTATGTGTAGCAATTACCACATCACATTTGCCGGTGGCAAGATTTTTCAGTGTCTCTTTTTGCTCTTTTGAACTTCTAAAACGACAAAGTAATTCAACATCAATTCCGAAAGGTTTAAATCTTTCGGAGATTGTTTGGTAATGCTGTAATGCTAAAATCGTTGTCGGAACAATTACTGCTACTTGTTTTAGAGAAGTAACAGCTTTAAACATTGCTCGCATTGCGACTTCTGTTTTCCCAAATCCAACATCCCCGCAAATAAGCCTATCCATTGGATTTGGAGATTCCATATCCGATTTTACTTCATCAATAGCTTTTCTTTGGTCGGGGGTTTCTATATACTCAAAGGCTTCCTCCATCTCTACCTGCAATGGGGAATCTTCAGCAAATGCTATTCCTTCCTGCATTTTCCTGCGGGCATAAAGTCTTAATAAGTCGTAAGCTATTGTTTCGATAGCTTTTTTAACCCTGGATTTTACACCTTCCCAATCACTTCCTCCCATTCTTGAGAGCGTCGGTTTGCTTTGTCCGGAGCCTCTGTAACGGCAAAGCATATTAATTTGTTCCGCCGGAATATGGAGTTTGTCTTTGTTTGCATATTCAATTGTCAGGTAATCTTTGAGCTGTCCGTCAAGTTCCTGCTTTGTGAGTCCCAAATAAATTCCAACTCCGTGAACGCTGTGAACAACATATTCACCTTCTTTTATATCGTTTATGTTTTCTATATATTCCGCTTTTTCCTTGTATTTGCTTTTTCGTGCCGAAGGAATATCTTTCTGACGTTTATTAAAAAGCTCTCTGTCAGTTATAACCAAAATTTTCCCATCAGGGATTTCTGTTCCTGAAGAATTAATATTATCAGTAAATTCAATATTGTTATAGATTTCATATTCTTTTAATATATCCTTCACACGTTCTTTATAATCAGTTGCAATGGTTATTTGGAACTCCTTTTTGTCGGATAGGAATTTAGCAAATTTTTCCATATCAGCATCAAAAATCGGAATATTTCTTGAATCTATATCAATAACCTCATTAGATTCATCTGACAAAAAATTATTTAAAAATATTTTTTGAAACCTTGCCATTTTTTGGAGCAATTCTGTTTCACTAAAATGATTCAGCTGCTTAAGCGGTTCTATTTGAGATGTTTTTATGGCTTCCGCATAAGATTTATTAAGGTTTTCTTCAACCATTGCTAATTTAGCGCTCAATTCAGCATATTCATCATAAATTATTATATAATCTTCAAAATAGTCCAAAACAGAAACAAGTTTTGGGTTAAAATAAGATTGATAAACATTTATTCCTTCGAAATAGCGTTCTTGATTGAATTCTTCTTTCAATTTTGAGCTGAATTCTTTTGGAGGAGTATTTGGCAGAATAAACTTATAAAGCGGTAGTATCTCTGCTCGTTGAATCTTTTCAACCGATTTTTGAGTTTCATTATCAAAAAATCTTATATCAACGATTTCATCACCCCAGAATTCAATTCTCAGGGGCAAATTATTGAGTGCATAAATGTCTGAAATATCGCCTCTGATAGAAAATTCTCCTATATCAGAAACCATTGTCGAACGTTTATATCCCAATTCTGCAAGTTTTTTTAAAAGCTCATGTTGTGTAATTTCATCACCCACTTTTAAGGATAAACAATTTGTTTCCAGAAAACTAATATTCGGAAATTTTTCGAAAATTACTTTTGCGGGTACAATAACAAAATCCGGTTTTGTTTTTAAAATTTCGATTTGTTTTTGATAATCATAAAAATTTGGTTGCAGAACTTCGTAGGGAGAAATATTTGTATAAGGTAATATTTTTGCATCAATCTCAAAAAGACGGGATAAATCTGCCTTATATTTGAGTCCTGCTTGTTCTGTAGAAGTTATAAAAAGAACTTTCTTCCCCGAAAACTGATTTATATATTTAGCGAGCCAAACACGACTGAAAGAAGTTAATCCGGTAAAAGTAAAGCTTTTTCCTTTTCTGAGGTTATTCAAAAATTTGTTTAAAAATGAACATTTATCGGGTTTCATTATTGAAAATTAGGGCTTTCATATTCTATACCCATTTCTTTGATAGCAGCAATAAATCTTTCTGCGCATGAATGCTGTACTTCAGGCGGAACAACACGTAAAATCTCCACTGTTTTTGAAATAATCGGGTCTTTATCGTACCACCGTGCACCATTGACGGGCTTAACCAAATCATAGAATCTGTCTAATGCATCTTTGGAAACTTTTTGTTCAAGCTTGTCCAAAAATACAACAGCATGTTCTCTAAGTTCATCTTGATAATTCTTTAAAAGCTCAATGACCTCTAATAATTTAGGGTCATGGTCATACCATCTCTTATAAGCGGGACTCATTTGATACCCCCATTAAATTTGTATTTAAACTAACATCTTCATCATTAAAACGAACAATTTTTGCGCCAAGCGCTGAAAGTTTTGTCTCAAAAGCTTCATATCCTCTGTCAATATGATGTAATTTTTCGACGATTGTTTGACCGTTAGCCATCAAACCTGCTATTACCAGTGCCGCACCTGCTCTCAAGTCACTGGCAACAACAGTTGCGCCTTCCAAATTTTTTACACCTTTTACAATCGCATGGTTTCTGTCTTGGTGAATATCTGCCCCCATTCTTCTTAAATCAGGTACTTGCATAAAACGGTTTTCATAAAGGCTCTCAGTTATAATACCTACACCATTTGCGGTAGTTAATAAACTCATTGCAATAGCTTGCAAATCTGTGGGGAACCCGGGATAAGGCTGGGTTACAAAGTTTATGGAATTTAATCTTCCTCTGGCACTGACTTCAATAGAAGTAGGGTCTGCAAGTTTAATACTTGCTCCCATTTGAATAAGTTTGTCATTAAAAAATGTCAGGTGTGCAGGATAAATATTTTTTATCAAAGCTTTTCCTTTTGTTGCAACTACAGCTGACATAAATGTTCCGGCTTCAATTCTGTCGGGAATTGTTGTATATTCCGCAGGATGTAAATCCTCTATTTTTACCCCGTTTATGACAATTTCAGAAGTTCCTGCGCCAGTAATATCTGCTCCAATTGTATTCAGAAAGTTTGCCAAGTCAACAATTTCAGGTTCTTGCGCAGCATTTTGTATTCTTGTAGATCCTTGTGCTGTAACAGCGGCTAACATCAAGTTTTCAGTTGCGCCAACCGAAGGGATATCAAGATATAAATCAGTGCCCACAAGTTTTGGTGCTTTGGCATGGACATAACCGTTTTCAATTTTAATTTTTGCACCAAGGGTTTCCAAGCCCTTTATATGAAAATCAACTCTTCTTTCTCCGATTGCGCAGCCCCCCGGAAGAGCTACGATAGCTTCTTTGCATCTCGAAATTAAGGCTCCCAAAATCGTAAATGAAGCCCTCATTTTGCTAACAAGTTCATATTTGGCCGTGATAGATGTTATATTTGAAGCATCTACCGTCACTGACTTTTCTGCAAGGTTATAATCAAGCTTCGCGCCTAAGTCCGCTAAAACATTGAGCATGATTTTAACATCTGTAAGGTGAGGAACATTGTATATTTTAGTACATCCTTTAACCAAAATAGTTGCAGCAAGAAGTTTTAATACAGAGTTTTTAGCCCCGCATATTGATACTTCGCCTTTTAAGGATTCTCCACCTTGAATTTTGAACTTCTCTACCAAGTTTCCTCCATGCTCCTATATTTATAATACAATTATTATGTTTTGTTGTAAAGGGGAATGTGTTTTAAAAAGATATAATTTTATAAGGATTTTTTATTTTAGCAGACTTACAAATATCAAACGGAAATATTTTTCAGATGTTCGATTTTTAATTCGGGTTTTATAGTTATTGCAATAGCATCAATGCGATATTTTTTATATTGAGGATTTTCAAGCTTGTAATAATACATGCCCTTTTTAATATTTTCATACTTATTTTTTGTAATTGCTTCAAATGGGCTTCCGCAAACATTTGTTTTTCTGGTTTTTACCTCACAAAATACCAAAGTGTCCTTATCCATAGCTATAATATCAATCTCACACAAACGGGAAAATCTTTTATTAAGCTCAATAATTCTATACCCCTGTCTCTCGAGGTAAGATTTTGCTATCTCTTCTCCGTTTTTCCCCAATGTTAAATTATTCATTAACCTTATCTAACCTTTTATCACGCCTGTTAGAAGCTTTTTCAAGTTCCAGGGCTTCATCTTCAGTATATTTTAACGACGATAAATCAAGTTTAACTTTTCCGTCGGATTCCTGAATCATTCTTTCTCTTATCTTATATGGATATGCTTGATTTCCTTTAAAACCGCCATTGTTAATTATGTTAATGAAAAACTCTATATATTTTTGACAATTCGTAATTACTTCAGGAAATCGTCTAACAAACTTTTTGAACCACATATCCTGTTTTATGACATTTGCACCTGCGGAAGAGCCAACGAAATTACTCATATCATTAGGACCGCCTTTTGATGCTGCAAATATGTGATCAATGGATAAAAGTGACGGTGTAATAAGCCTGTTGCATATTTCATTATGAGAGCGGTCCGCATATTTGATTATAAATGCATTTTCACTGGTGGCTGATGTGGGAAGATATGAGGCGGATTCCATTAAAGATTCCATTATTTTTTCTTCGCCTCTTTTGGGTTTGATTTTTCCTAGTGCTTCAAGTACAGTTTTCCTTTTGAATCTTCGGTTCGGATCTTCATCAAGAATAATCTTTCTGCAATCTGTTGTTTCTTTCCAAACAGCCAATGTGGTTTCCGGTGATAGTTCAAGTGCGATTCTATCTATCATATCTATAACAGCGAATTCTTCAATCTTAAGATTCATCAATGCATCTTTATACCACATTTGAAGCAAATCCGGAAAGGTTTTTCTTGAGCTTTCAAAAGCAACTTCTTTAAAGCGTTCTAACATAGATTTTTCGACTCTTAACATATTTGGTTTATATTTATCTAAATATTGAACAGCTTTTTTTACTGTAGTGCATTTTACCAAATTCTGTTTAATTTTTTCCAAATGGTCTCCATCAATAGTAATTCCGCCAAAATATGCATCAGGAACATTCTTCAGTTTTCTGATAGGTTTGCCGGCTGTAGTTGTTCCCATAAAGGATATGTTTTTATTGGAGGTATGACAATTATCATACGGCTTTTTATTAGTAATTTGTTGATATATATTTGTGTATCTATATCCGCACACTGATTGTAATAACATTTCCATACCCCTTAAGTGTGTATATTATAAAAATTCTGAAAAATTTTTTTGCTTTTATTTATTTGATATATTTACAAAATTTTACATATCTAAATATGTATTTACAGCAATTTCATTACAAACTCCAAAGCACCTTGCTGTTCTTTAAATACTTTTGCGGAAGATTTTACTGTTTTATTATAAAAATCATTGTCGGATAATAATTTTTCGCTGATTTTATATAGACCCTCCCTATCCTCCACAACAAAACCGGCACCTGCATTTTTTATAATATTGTATATGTCTTTAAAATTGTGTATTGAAGGTCCAGAAATAGCAGGTTTCTCAAAGATAGTAGCTTCCAAAGGATTATGACCGCCTGTTTTGTTAAAACTTCCGCCAATAAATGCAATATCAGCAAATGCGTACATTTTACCCAGTTCTCCGAGTGTATCAAGTAAAAGTACATCTATATCCTCAAAATCACTTTTACCCCCTGAACGGAAATCATATTTATAACCGAACCCTTCCGTTAAAGCTCTGACTTCTTCCGTACGTGTCAAATGTCTTGGGGCAATTATAAGTTTCAGATTTGGATGATTTTTTTTAAGCCGCCTGTACGTATAAAGTACAATTTCATCCTCTCCCTTGTGGGTAGAACCCGCAAGGAACACTTTTGAACGTCCTTTCTTAAAATCAATATCAACTGACGGTTTTTGTATATCAAATTTTAAATTATTCATCCTTGCGGTGGTATTTGGATTAGCACCTAATTGAAGGAATTTTTCATTATCTTCGGTGCTCTGTGTATAAATTCCGGTGTAAAAACTCAAAAAATATCTGAACAGAAATTTAAACGTTTTATATGATTTAAAGGTGCTGTCGGAAATTCTGCCGTTAATTATGTAAATATCAATATCACGTCTCTTACATTCGATAGCAAAATTAGGCCAAATTTCCGTTTCCGCAATAAAAACTTTTGTTGGATTTATTTTATCAAGGAATTTTTTTATAACAACGGGAAAATCCGCTGGAAAATAAGTAATTAAATCAACATTTTCGCCAAGTTTTTTCTTAGCCAAATCCTGACCGGTATGTGTTCCTGTGGTAACGACAATTTTATAATCAGGGTATTTTTCTCTAACCCTTTTTACAAGATTTTCCAACGCATTAATTTCACCAACAGAGACGCCGTGAAACATTACAACGGTGTCATTCTTTAAAAATCCTTTTTCTTTAATATTTCCGTATTTTTTCTGAATGGCATCTTCCGGATAATCTTTTTTTCTTAGAACTGCGCTCATAAAAGGTTTTATAATATGAAAAGTCAAATCACTTATAAATCCGAACATATACCCTCCCCTTTTTCAACAAAATGATTATAGCATATTTAAATATTTAGGTGAAATTGTCGTTTAAATTTCTATTTTGATGTATTTAATTTTCATTGTAAAATGTGTTTATGAAAATACGAGAACTTATTTCTGCAACGAAAGCGGCACCTTCATATTGTTTATCTGAGAAATTACTTGATAAAGAAGTTCATATTTCAACAGATACCAGAACAATCAAAGCAGGCGATTTTTATTTACCATTAAAAGGTGCTTCTTTTGACGGTGAAAAGTTTATAGAACAAGCTTTAGAAAAAGGTGCTATTGGTGCATTTTGTTCATCATATCCGTTTCAAATCGTAGAAAAGGGTGAGAATGATGGAGCAGTTTTCCTAAAGGTCTCCGACACATTAACGGCCTATCTTCAACTCGCAAGTTTTAGACGAAATCAAATTAATCCTATGGTCATTGCAGTTACTGGAAGCTCCGGAAAAACGACAACGAAAGAACTCGTTGCCTCAGTTGTCAGTGAAAAATACAAAACTTTTAAGACTCCTTTAAATCACAATAATGAAATAGGTTTTTGTCAGACAATATTTGAAATGCCGGACAATACTGAAGTTCTGGTGCTTGAAATGGGTATGAGAGGGCTTGGAGAAATAGAACTTTTGTCCAGATATGCAGAGCCGGATATTACAATAATATGTAACGTAGGTACTGCACATATAGGAAGACTTGGGTCAAGAGAAAACATAGCGAAAGCAAAATGCGAAATTGTTAAATGTCAAAGGGGACAATATTTTATAGCCCATGATGATGAATTAATCCGTAAGACGGTAAAGTTTAACGGAGAGCAAATTTATTATTCAATCAAGGATGTTGATATTCTTGAAAAGAGCAAAAATTATTCCAGATTTAAATATATGGGAAATATATATGAACTCAATGTCGGAGGCGATTACAATATAGAAAATGCCCTTTCTGCAATAAACACAGGATACAAGATTGGCCTAAAAACAGAAGAAATACAAGCAGGATTAAAAAAATACCATCCGATTGAGAAACGCTGGGAAGGGGTTAATGCGGGCGGATTTGAGATAATTAATGACAGTTATAATGCTAATCCGGAATCGATGAGAGCTTTTGTTGATACAATATTTGAGCTTTATGACAATTATGTACTTGTTTTAGGCGATATGGGCGAACTTGGAGTAAATGAAATTCAATATCACAAGGAACTGGGTGAATATATAAACAGCCACAAAAAACTTAACTCCCAAACGACAGTTGTAACAATCGGCGAACTATCTGAAAATATTTCAAACGAAATTAAGAACTGTAAAAGTGTTCATTTTAAAAATATTGAAGAAGCCGTTGACTACATAAGGCAGAATATTTCAAAAGATACCAAAATTTTCCTTAAAGCATCAAGAAGTATGAAGTTTGAGCGGATTATTGAAAATCTGGTTGGTTAATAAAAATTCACGTTTTGTTTTATGTTATAATTTCCATAAGAAGAATGAGGTAAATTATGGAAAAATTTTTTATAACAACTGCTATTGATTACGTTAACGGTGCTCCTCATATCGGGCATGCTTACGAAAAAATATTAACCGATGTAATATACAGGCATTTTACTCAGCGGTGCGATAAGCATTTTTTTCTAACGGGTACTGATGAACATGGTATTAAAATTCAAAAAACTTCTGCTGCTCAGGGTATGTCACCAAAAGAACTTTGCGATATGAATTCCCAAAAATTCAAAGATGCCTGGAAAGCTCTTTGTGTTGATTATGACAAATTTATAAGAACAACTGACGAATATCATGAAAAAGTCGTACAAAAAATATTCAAAAAACTTGTAGATAAGGGCGATATTTACAAGCATTCTTATAAAGGACTTTATTGTTCAGGCTGTGAGGCTTTTTTGAGTGAGAAAGATTTGACAGAAGACGGACTTTGTCCGGATCATCAAAAAAAGCCGGAGATTGTTGAAGAGGAGAATTATTTCTTTAAATTAACAAAATACAAAGATGCAATAATTAAACACATAAAAACTCATCCGGAATTTATTATTCCATCCTTTAGGGCGAATGAAGTTTTAAATCAGCTTGAAAATATTGAAGATATTTCGGTTTCACGTGCTACATCAAACGTAAGCTGGGGAGTACCGGTATTGGGTGACTCTGAACAATCAATTTATGTGTGGATTGATGCGCTTTCTAACTATATAACTGCATTAGGCTACGACATTGATGGTGACTCCGACCAAAATTTTAAAGATTTTTGGCCTGCAACAGTTCAGGTTATAGGTAAGGATATACTTAAATTCCACAGCATATACTGGCCTGCGATTCTTATGGCTTTAGATTTACCCCTTCCTGAACATTTATTTGCGCATGGCTGGATTACAATTGATGAGGCCAAAATGTCAAAGTCATTAGGGAACGTTATTTCTCCTACTTCTGTTTTGGAAGCGTTCAACATAGATATACCTGATCCATTAAGGTACTATATGGCGACTGCTGCGCCTTGTGGAAAAGATGGGAACTATTCTGATGAAGACTTTAAAGAAAAAGTCAATGCGCATCTTGCAAACTCAATGGGGAATCTTCTAAACAGAACTCTTTCTATGCTTGTTAAATATTTTGAAGGTGATATTAAGCCAGAATTTTTGGAAAAAAATGAACTTAAAGAAAAAGCATTAGAGACAATAAAGTCTGTTAAACATCATTTTGACTACCTTGAAATTCAGGAAGCTGCTTTAAGAATTATTGAGCTTGTTGATGCTACAAATAAGTATGTCACTGATAATGCACCATGGACTCTTGCAAAAGAGGAACAAATGGAAAAATGTGGGGTTGTTCTGACAAATGTATTACAGGTTATGACCGTAATTGCATCCCTGATTTATCCCTATTGTCCGAATATTGCAGAAGCTATGGCTGAACAATTATCTTATGATATCGGTATAAAGCTCGATAATATTGACTGTGAATATATAAAAGCAGGGCATTTGATTGATAAAGAAAACATTAAACCGGTATTTTTAAGAATTGATAGCGAATTGGCGGATAAAAATAAGAAATAGGGATGAATGCTATTGTGTGATTGCGAAAATGTAACTGTTATTGTACTCTGTAAATAAGGGAGAAAAAAATGACTGTCATAGATAAAATAAATGAGATTAATGATATTATAAAGGGTATTTTTGAATTTACTCAGTCAAATGATAAAATAAAATCTGATTTTGATGAATATCTTGCTACAATGGGGGCAAAAAATATTCCTCTGAATCATATAGAGAAGGTTTTTCTACCTTATATTTTCGAACGTAATATAGATGGCAAATCTATTCTTGAAATGTTTAAAGAACAAAAAGGTTCAAATGAAGAAATACTTGACAGTTTTATAAAATCAATTTCTTCGGTATTTGAAATAAAGCGAATTCTTAAGAATGGATTTGAGCTTTATAATATGGTAAATGAAAAAACATATACTGTACTTTCTTTAACAAAAATGTCTAATTTTAGAGGAGTATACGCAGGGCAATTTATTGTTGCAAGAATATTTGAATTCAGGGGCGATTTTTATGTAATAGAGATTTCTAATGTACTTTCACATTCGCAAAAAACAGATGCAATGCGTTTTGCTGTTATGAAATTAATACAGAATCCGAGACTTCTATACTGGGAAAACCCTGAAAAAGAAAAAGAAATTCAATCAACAGTCAGCGAAATGTATGATAAATTTATAAAAGCATTCGGGAAAAATACAATTTTGACTACTAATAAACACGCAGATGAAATAATAGGTGCTTTTAATGATGGAGAAGAAATAGATTTAACAGGTAAAGAGTCAAATCTTACTAATCCAAAATTCTATCATATTAAAGAATTAGATAATAACTATAACAATTTTCTTGAAAATTCTTTGGGAGGATTCAGTTCACATTATGAAACATATGATGTAGGTGTAATCTTTGATAAAGAAACAGGATTATATGCGGTTCCTTTTTATGAAACATTTACGAGAATTTTTGAAGATGCAGAATCTGTTGAAAATGCTAAAGAATGTATTGAATACTTTTTAACTAATGATTCTGTTCCCAAAAATATTTTAGATCAAGTTCATTCGAAATATGATAATTTTATGGAAGTAATTAATAAGTTCTTAGAAACCAATTATAGTTATGATGAATTACTTAAAAAATATAAATCAGATTATTTAAATAATAAGATTTATTCTTCCGCAACCGTATTGTATTGTTCGGAAGCATTTTCAGATGTATTTGATGTAATATCCGCACCAAAAGAGGAACAGAAACCGGCAATTAAACAAAAAGTTGGCAGAAATGAGCCTTGCCCGTGCGGGAGCGGCAAAAAATATAAAAACTGTTGTATGCGAACAGAGGAATAAAAATAGGCAAAGAGATATTTATAGCGTATTTTGAGAAATATATTGTTCGAATCCCATGATTAAGATTTGTAAACATGATTTTTTGCCTTAAACAGCTCACTACGAGCGTGTTTTACGTTTTTGTGCTATATTTGTTTATAATTATCAGGCAAAAATTCGCTTTTAGAAGTTTTTATATATATAGAAGGAGTTCCGTAGGTGTTCGTAAACAAAATCAACAATCAAAGTTTTAAGGGTTATCAGCTTCTTGTTGATGATATAGGCGACCGTGCGTTTAAGTTTTATCATGCGCATGACAGTGAATCTCAGGATGTAAAAATTGAATTTTACAAAAAGGGAGTTAAAGGCGGAGATAAGCTTTGTAAAACAATAAACCTAAAATCAGGTGATACTGTAAAATATGATGAACTTATGCAATATACAGCTGATGGTCAGGGATATTACAAGTTGTATGTAAACGGTAAACAGGTAAAGGATGCAGGGCAAGTTATTGACGGATATAATGTTATAAATTTGAATGCCACAGTTCCGATGAACAGAGGACAGAGCATTTTGACTATGGTAGACATTCACAGACCCGGTGCATATTACACTAACGATGGACGTATTGAATATGATTCAAAAAGGCAGAAATATTCGGAAGGAGTGATGAGAACATATTCTAATTCAGGAGGTGGAACCCTTGCCGGCATTGAGTATGATTTGGATTCTCTCAAAGAACAAGGAAAAAATCTGGTCTTAACTCCTATTTGGGGTGGAGATAACAGATTTGGGCATCATTATTGTAACAAAAACGATATGCAGATTGCCGATACAATCGGTAATGTTGAAAATTACACAACTTTCCTAAAAAAACTCTTTAAAAACGGAATGTATTATACGGATGATATAGCCATTACATCTGAAGGTCTGGAAGGAATCCACGTGCAATATGCTTTACGCTGGGCTAATCAAAATCCTCAAACATATTATTGGTTTAGGATGAACGGATTGGAAAACGGTCCGCTGTCATTCGGTGTTGTGCCTGTTCATGACAAAAATTTAAGGCACCGGGTTATTAATCCTGACGTTATATATAATCCCTCAACTCACAATATTGAAAAGAATCCGGATTACAATCCGCATAAGGAAACATATTTCGAAATATATGACGCATCCCAGGTTACGGAAGAACAATTAGCTAAAAAGGACGAACCTATAGGAATTTATCAAAATACCAAATCCGATAACAAGCTTTTAATAAACAGTTCCGAGGATACTCTCGTTCCTTATGCGTTTGAAATTAAACCTCAAGAATACCGAAGGCAATTAGAGGAATTTGTGAAATTAAATAAAAATTCAAAATTTCCTATGGAACTGAATTCTCCTGAAGGAACAATGCTTATAGGACAATTTACCAATTTTAAAATTAGCAAACTAGCTGAAGGTGCAGTTTTTTGGGATGCAAATAAAGATCTTTTCAAACGTAGATATTATATTTCCGGTTATGACGAGAAACTTATAAATGCGATTCCGGATGTTAATGAAAGAGATAATGTCAGAGAACATATAAAACGTGCTTGTTATGAAGTTCAAGATATTGGTATTCAGGCAGGTGTTTACAGAACACAGTTTGTGAAAGATGTGCAAACTCTTTATACTGCTCAGGTTTTAAAAGATATTAAAGATGAAAAAGAACTTGAAAAACTCTATGGAACCGTTCTTCCTGAAGAAGCAAGGCTAGGTAAAGAGGCAATTGAAAATATTGTTGATATTGAAAATTGCTGTTATAATCTTGAACCGAAATTGGAAGATTCCAAAGATGACATAACTCTTAAAGCGTTAATGAAACTTCCGCTGGATTCTCTTGAGCTTGGTGAGAATACGGTTGGTGTTCTTTCGACATCTTTCTTTACAAATAGGGCCGTGAATGAAGAACAAATAGGTCTTTCCAGATATGAATTTTATAAAAACGGAGAAGGAGTGTATTTCCCTTATAATAAGACTTATCATTCTATGGACGGACTTTTTGAAACCAGAATCAAGGATTTTGCCGATGAGGTTATAAGCGAAGTTAATGAAAGTTCTCCCGAAAAGCTTATTGATGGCGCCGGAAATTATACTGAATACGGCGAATATGTAATAGATTTGCTAGGCAAAGATATAGCTAAATATGCCCTTTTAAAAGCTTTTGCAGGAGATAAATTGGAAGCAAAATTTATGCCTGATGATGTATTGAAAGGCAAAATTACTTATAATTATTCCGAACTTAAGAAAGCGACGACATTAAAAGCATTGGGTATAATCGGAAACTGCCCTGAAGATGAAGCCAAAAAACTTTTGCATGTTATAGAAAACGGTTTAATAAACCTTGATCCTGATGATGTAAAATTTGTTGCTAAATCCATTTCAAAACAAATAGAAGGAACTACATTAACAGGCTTTCGACTTGCAGAAGCTATGGTACAAAAAGCAGGACTCGGCATCGGGTTTAGGCTAGATGCTTCAAAAGATATAGCTGATATGGATGCTGTAAGAAGCGGAGATATGACGTTTGACGATGCATGGGACCAAGTAATTGATTTTTGGAAAAAATATGTAAATGCCATCAAAAAAGTTAATTCGAATGTTTATATTGTTGCGGAAATCACTGATGTTGAAAAACTTTTGCGCTCTATATACGGTTCAGAAACAC
>JAEEXX010000108.1 GCA_016287985.1 Candidatus Gastranaerophilales bacterium | reverse complement strand
GATTTAGAAGATATTAAAGGTCTTATGGAAATAATTGAAAGCAAATTGATAGATACAAAGAATTGGCTTAGAACACAGGGGGACTCATGCTAAATGCAGTATTAGCAGAGCCGGCATTCATTGACCCCTAATAGTCCACTCTTCCTCTGGCCTTCAGGTATTCTCTTATTTGATTTAAGGAAAACTGTATAATTCTGGTTATTCTCGATGGAGAAAGTCCCACTGTTATAGCAATATCTTTTGCCTGCATATTTCTGTAGAAACGATATTCTACCACAGTTCTTTCTTTCTGTGGTAATTGAGCGATAGCCTGTTTGATAAGTTTGCTCATTTCAACGATTTCTGCTTTTTCATCTGGCATAGCGGACGGATCTTTTATAAAATCAAACGGGGATGCATTGTCTGTTGCTGCTGCGGCTAAACCATCAATAGACAAAATTGTTTCATATACGGCTTCACGGACTTTTGCAGGAGATATAGAAAATCCCATATCATCCGAAGAATCATCCAAATCATCTTCCGGTTCCGAAACGTAGCTGCCGCCATCATCCTCGGCTTTATGTTTCAAGGTATACCATTTATACCTGTGGCGCAATTCATTCCTGATTGCCCACCTTACGGCTGTGCCAATATAGGCTTCGTTATAGTTTTCAAGCTGTTCCGGAGATTTACCTTTAATAAGCATTTGCACGGCAATAACACCTATGCTGACCAACTCTTCATAGTCAATCATATGGTTAGGTATGCGCCTATGCTCTACTCTCGCTATCTTTTGTACAATACCAAGGTATTGAGTAATTAAAGTTTTCTCGTCCATCGTTGCAACTTAAATAACCTTATTTAATATTACCTTGATTTTGATTATTTTTCAAGCCATAAACAAAGAGTAATATTTCTGCGACAGCTTTATACAATTCAGGGGGAATTTGTTGATTTAAATCAACCATTCTAAATAATGCACGTGCAACAGGAGGGTTATCGATAACCGGAACATTATGTTGAATTGCTATATCAATTATTTTTTTAGCAATAAGTTCAGTACCTTTTGCTGTTACTGTTGGTGATTGCATAGTTTCTGCATCGTATTTAAGAGCACAGGCAATGTGGGTGGGGTTTCTTACTACAAAATCAGCATCCGGAACAGAGTCCATTGCCACTCTTTGAAGCATTTGCATTCTTCGCTGTCTTAATGCTGCCTTTACTTGCGGGTCACCTTCACTGTTTTTGTATTCATCCTTAATTTCTTTGAATGACATTTTCTGGTCTTGTAAAAACTTCCATTTTGTTACACCGTAGTCTGCAGCTGCAATTATAAGAAAGGCAATGCATGCTTTGTATATAAATTCTACAATGAGTTTCCCAAACTCAATCATAACGGCAAAATTGTTATCTATAGCAGCTAAGCCGAGAATGTCCGGAAGGTGTTTTTTATATACAGACCATCCGACAAGGCCTAAAACCAAAACTTTGACAATGTTTTTACCGAGTTCAAATAATGTTTTTACTTGAAATAGATTCTTAAAGTATTTTGTAGGATTAAGCTTATCTAATTTAGGTGTTAACGGTGTTACTGTAACCAGCGGTCCTACTTGTATAAAATCTCCTATTATTGCGATAAACGCAGCTACAAAAAGGATTGAACCTATTATCAGGCATGTCGGTATAAGTGTCACTGTCAAAATATACGTAATTCCGATTTCATCCAAAGTATGATTGGGTATTTGTTCATATAGAGTCCTAAAAAGTCCCAAGATGGCTTGCCATATTATGGGTGCCATAAGATTAATAAAAGTAAACATAACAAGGAGTGAAAGTGCTGTAGAGACATCTTTCGATTTTACAACTTGACCCTCTTTTCTCGCTCTTTCTAATTTTTGTTGGGTCGCCTCAAATTGTTTATCTTCATCACCCATCAGATTACCTTAGTTGAATTTCCAATAAACATAATACCACAAATGCAGTTTTGCGATATAATGTTTATTGTTGTTTTTTGAAGGAGGTTAATTTGCAAAAAATATGTTTAAATATCCTAATTTTTCTGCTTTCAGGAGCTTGTGCATATTCGAGTTTGTACTATTTTAATGGTAAACTTGAGTTATTGGCTGCATTCGTATCAGGACTTTTATTTGGAATATTTTTAATGAATGCAAGATTGAATGTGAAAAATGATAAGATAATAACCTATGAAAGAGAACTTGAAAAAGAATCAATATCCAATACGGAAGCAGTAGCAAAGGTAAAAGTTCTGGAGTCAAAAATCAAAGTTCTGGAAAAAGCATTAGAGGATGCATTGAACAAATAAGCTTAGTTTTATATTTTAAGATTAACGAATTTGTGATATAATTTTTGCTGTAAACGGGGATTTAATCATGAACATTGGAATAGCTTTAGTCGTTGTAGCAGTTGTAGTATTTCTGATATTGAAAAGTATAATAAGTTTTAGCTTGAAAGTAATCGGATTTGGTATTTTAATACTGGCATTGGCGTTTACTTTATGGATTTGTTCGACCAAACCTGAGTTACATAAGCCATTCTCGTTGAATACTATAGAATATCTCTTGAAAATAAATAAAGATGGTTCTGTTACAACTACAAAGCAAGTTACACAAACAATTTATAAAGAAAAAGGCGAGAATTAATGAAAAAAATATTTTCGATACTAATATTACTGTTTTTTACCGGAACAAATACCTGTTTTGCATTTAGCGAACTTCACTATTTTAAAAGTATAAATGTATCAAATGTGGCAACTGTTGTCAGGGACAGCTTGGTTGCTGAAAATTTTGAGATACAAAAAGAAAATCCTTATTATGCGGTATCCAGGGTTAATGATGGTAATGTGGTGATTATTCTTCAACAGAGTGGAGATAATATGTTTTATTATTATCAATCAAATAAGAATACAAGAGTCAATAAGCTCGTGCTGAAGGAGATGAAAAAAAAGGGAATAACCTGTGAGCAGTCATTTAACACTAATATAATAGGTATTTATGATGACATTGCAAGTGTACTGCTAGCTAATCAAGGAGAACAGAATCAATATACTTTTGTTGAAAATAAGTCGGATGATACAAATGCAAATAATTCTTCCGAATCAACAGTGAGCCAACAGCAATCATTTTCCGGTTATATTGGGCAGCTCGCTTCAGGAACAAAATTTAATGTATATTTAAAAAATGCAATAAATACATCAACAGCGTCAGTTGGTGACAGTGTAAACGCTGTTATTACAGACGATGTGTCATATAATGGAACCGTAATAATACCTCAAGGCAGTGAAGTATATGGTACGTTGTCGAAAGCAAGAAGTGCCGGTTACGGCTCAAGAAACGGAAGAGTTGTAATTTCGTTCAAACAAGTGGTAACACCGGATAATGTTGTATACAATATCGATGCCGAGTCTATTGATTTTGATGTTGAAAATGAAGGGAAAGTGACCGAATCAGCTAAAAGTGCTGTTACATCTGCGGCTGTTGGGGCTATATTAGGGCTTCTTGTTGGTGCAATATCCGGCAGTGATCACATATGGCGCTCTGCCGCTATAGGTGCGGGAGTCGGGGCCGGTTCATCCGTGGCTCATTCGGCAATAGAAAAAGGGGTAGATGCTGAAATTCCGTCTTTTACCGAAATGGAAGTAACTTTAATAAAACCGTTAAATATAAGTGTTGTTAGATAACGGAAGCGGAGGATAAATGACAAATAAAAGATTAGTTATTTTAGGGTTATTAATATTATCGATTGCTGTTATCGGTAAGTTGCTTATTATGGCAGTTAAAAATATAAAGGTTGATGATTTTCACAAAGCGGCAATTGTTTTTGTAATTGATTCTTCCGCATCAAATCAAAAAATGTTGCCGGATGAAATTAAGTTTGTAAAATCTTTATGTACAATACTTGATCCGGAGGATGAAATAAAGATATTAAAGGTGTCTGAAGAATCTTATTTGATATATGAAGGTTCTCCCAGCGATTCTAAAGGAATTACAAAAGCCGTCGAGGCATTTACGAAGTATAATCCGCGAGATTATGGTACTGCGTATGGAATAGGAATTAAAAAAGCTTTTGAACATTGTTTGACAATGAAAAAAGAGGGATATGTTCCTTCCGTTGTCGTGATAGGTGATTTGGAAAATGAGGGTGCAATCGATAAACAGGTTGATTGGAATGTGCTTCCGGATAATGTTAAAAGCATAAAAGAATATATTCCCGAGATATCTATGATGTTTGTGTATGCCGCACCAGAAAAATTGGATTTGGTGAAAACAAAATTAAATCCGGTTTTGGGAGAAAAGAAACTAATTATAGCAAACGAAACGAATGTTGATAAAGCAAAAAGACGTTTCTTAGAAGCAATAGGACGTTAATATAGGAGATAAACAATGGCATTTACAATAACGACAAAAAATGGTGAAAAAACTTTTGCAAACAAAGAACTTGTTAATATTAGTTCCAGGGAAGGCTCAGATTTAACCCTTAGTTTGGGATTTGATTTTCTTTTGACAATTCAATATGATTCAAAAACTAATAAATGCGCAATTTTGAATCAGTTTAACAATTCAAGATTTTTGTTTAAAGGGAAACCTTTACCCCCAAAGCTTGATATTGACAGAGTCTGCAAAATTATGGTCGAAGGTTCTGACGAATTTATTTCTGTTAAAGTAATTGGAGAAACCGTTAATAGAGAAATTTCCGAAGAAAAGATTACCGAAAATGATATAAAAGCTATTTATGGTAATGATGTAAATGCTGCTGCGAAATTAATGATTGAAAAACGGAAAGCCGAAATAGAGCAGGCAAGAGTTGCTATCGTAAAAGAAATCGGAGCTCCAATTAATTCATTAAGGAACAGGCTTTCAATGAATTCAAAAACTGGAATATTACTTCACGTAGCCTTGTTTTTTGCATCGTTAATTTGTGCATTCGGCTTGTCAAATTATTTAACAGGTTTGCCTCTAAATGATGCGGGGAATGTCATACAAATGCCTACAAATATGAAATTGATATTTATATATGCTTTGATTGTTTATGGAATTGGTTTACTCTTAAAACAAGGTGTATTTTTATATTTCCAAAATAAACTCGGATACGGAACGAACGTCTCTAACCTTGCAGAAACATTTATGATAGCACTTTCATTGATTTTTTACGCAGCAATATATTTAATAAATGTTCTATATTATATTTCGCCTAAAGCATTCCCGGTCTTTGCGGTTTTGGTATCTTTGTTCTTTGTGGGTACTGCTGCAACTCTTGCGCTTGGCTGCGGATATTTTAAGAACAGCAATGCAGAAATCAAAAAAGAACTTGATATGTATGAGTACAGAGAAGATTTTGAGCGTGTTATTAAAGAATATCAGCAATGGATTGAACGTTATGCTAACACAATGAGCAGAACAAAAGTACAAAATATTAAAGATAAGTTGTTTGGACTTCAGATTAAATCTGCAGGAGAAATACTTTTAGGTGTTATAACAGCACCATTTTTAGCTTATGGTGTTTCGAATACGCTTGCGATGTGCTTCCCTGAAGCTGCAGGTTGGGTAAGAATTTCCGGTTTAAGATTAAGTCCGGTATTTCTGGTTTTGGCTACATTTTTAATTATCTTCGCATTTTTCTCATTCGTTAACGGATTCTTATGCAGTAAAAAAGTACAAGCATCTAATGTAATTAAAAACGATGGATTTAGCAACTATTTGCAGCATGGCGTTGAAATATACGGGCTGGAAGGTGTAAGAAAACTTGACAGAGATATGCGTCGCTCGTTTATTATAGGTTTGTGCATCATATTAATAGAGTTTTCAATGAATGCTTCTTATTTTATGGGTGAAATCGGTGGTGATTTAGGTGGCTTGCTCTTGAGTATGCTTGCAGCACTTGTGCCGACAGCTTTGTTGATTGCTGAAACCTATATGCTAAGCCAAACTCGTTTTGAAAATTTTGCTTGTGATGAACTAGTATCAAAATTAGGATAGTGATAAGGAGTAAAAGGGCAAATGAAGCTTCTTATTCAAATAATTGCGATACTTGTTGTTGTTTCAACACTTAGTATTTGTGCCATAAAGCCTGCAATGCATAAGACGGTTATCGTATACAATTCGGTCTATAAAATTGTTTCGAAAGAAGAAATTAAGACTGAAAACTCTACTAATAT
>JAEEXX010000107.1 GCA_016287985.1 Candidatus Gastranaerophilales bacterium | reverse complement strand
ATGGAACCGGCGTTAATGCGAACGGTTTAAATTTGCAGGTCGGTTTATATGCTAATGAAAATAGCAGAATTAATCTTTCGCAATCGTTGTTTAGCAGTGCGAATTTGACAGGTTTATTTACCGGTTTGGCAAGTAAGACTTCTGCCGGTGGAGTTGATCTCTCTACATTGATGGGTGCAGCTAAGAGCGGTGCGACAGTTGATGACCTCAAGGATAATGCTAATGGTAGTATTGAAGCTTTAGCAGCTGTATGCTCTGGGCTTAAGTATGTAGATGGAAAAATGGTATTGCAACAAACCGAAAATTATGAACCTATGCAAATGCTTGAATTCTTAGACTCTGCAATTAATGATATATCAAACAGAGTTACCAAAATTGGTGCGGCTCAAAATAGAATTACATCTGCCTTGGCTTCTTTGGATGTTCAGTCTCAGAACATTACTTCATCACTGTCAACTCTAAGGGATACTGATGTAGCAAGAGAGTCGTCAAATTACTTGCAAGCGCAGATCTTGCAGCAAGCTTCAGCAACCTTATTATCAACGGCTAATCAACTGCCGAGTGTTGCATTGAACTTGTTATAAAATATATAGATAAATTTGTTGTTGATTGGGATATGTACTTATATGTGGGATTGATTTTTTCAATCCCTTTTTATTTTTCAATGAAATATAGACTAAAAAATATACAACAAACACTATACAATTATAAGTTGGTTTATCAAATAACCTTTGTAAATATTTTTATTTAGGTTAAAAATTATTTTGTATAATCTCGTAATTCCGGGCGATTATAATCATACTGACCGAACAAATTATTTTTTCTGGTTTTCTTTATATCAATTTCATCAAAAAGTGATTGGTCATCCTTTTTGTTTGATTCATATACAGTGGCTTTTATAAATTTGGGATTATCACTCTCCGTAGTATTTATTTTGTTAAGGTTGCTTGCTTCATCATAGACTTGTTTGGCTTCAACCTCCAGTTTTGTTTTTTGCTTTTCGGCCTGTTTTTCGGCACGTCTTATTTTTGCATCATTATATTTTGTCTTTTGTTTATCCACAAAACTTGTTGTTTGTTCTTTCTTTTGGTTATAAATCTTATTATATTCTTTACCTAAATGACGATATTTTTTTGTAAATACGTTATCAATGTTTCCCATGTCGTAATCAATGATTTTTGATTCTGTCGTGAGAACATCCGCTGGCAAAATATTTACCTGAACATTTTGAGCAATTTGCGGGCAAACGTATCTTGAGTAGTCTTTTATTCTAGAAAGCTGTTCTGTTTGCGGCGAAGGTCCCCTCGTTATAATACGATTTTCCACCGTGCTTATTGTTTTATAATAAGTGTCTGCCCAGAGTTTTTGATTATTTTGTGAATCAATCAATACCGCATAAGTATTTATTTTGTATGCAGGGTCAATAACGCTTGCTCCCGGTATATTAAGAAAATCCCAAAAAGTTCTTCTTAAAATATAATTCTCGGCATCGATGGTTGATGTCAATAGAAGCACATATCTGTTATCGGTCTGTTTCGCAAGCTTTTTAATGGCATCATAATCTATGTTATAAGATGTTCTAAATCTAGCAAGCAAACTCTTTGCAGCGAGCATTGTTGACGGATTATTTTTTAATTTTGCTCGAACTTCGCTTACCGACTGTGATTTTATATTATCCGTAGTATTCAATATTGTGGAAATTTCATCAGCAAAAAATTCAGCAGACGAATCATAGATATAGGAATCTATTGCGACATTTTCTGTCACAACATTATCCGGAAGAATTAAAAGCTTATATTCATCCGCAAATGCAATGGGTGTCAAGAACATAGCACCCAAAACCACCACTGTTTTTAATAAATCTCTCACACCTTGATTATATCATAATTGGCAAGAATATGTAAAATATAAAATCATGTAATTTACCGAATTTGTTATTGTTTCATTAAAATTTATATATTATAATAGTTGGGAATGTCTAAGTTAGTAAGAAAAATTATACTTTATATAATAATTTTTTATATATTTTGGTTGGGGATTTTGCCGTTAATATTAACTAATATTGTGACCGTAGTATGCAAAAACCTTTCTTGTAATACAAATTATGAAATATTTATTGATAAACCCAGCTTTAAATTATATATTTCACCAATCATAAAGTTTCGCGCGCAAAAAATCCAAATCAAGGATAAAAGTTCCTCGGAAGAGTTAGTCTTCTCCGGGGTAAATACAAAAGCAAGAATATTGCCTATGTTATCCGGACAAATCCATGTTAACAGTTTTTTTGCGGATAATATATTTATCAAAAAAACCGTTCAGCCTGATGCAATTTTAAGTCGTAACTTTTTTGAAAATATTAAACAAACAAGATTTATATTAAATTCTATAAAGGTAAGTAATTTATCCGCAGTATTTTTGTCTTCAAATACTAACATTCCGATTACATATAGAGCTAAAGATATTAAGTTAGATAACAAAAATCGTTTTTTTAGCGTAACCGTTGATAGTAATTTAAAAATTGAAGGAATGGATTCAAAAATATTTGTAAATTTATATTTACCTAAAAATAATGATATTAATAAGTCAAATTTTGATATTGATATATCTAATCTTGATATAGAGCCTATTGGGGAATTCTTTAAAAACTTTTTGCCTAAAGATATAAGAACTTTTACAGGAAAGTTAAATGTTTTGGCGGATAAGGATGAACTTTTTGCGAAATTAAATGGTGTAAAAATTTTATACAGAGATAATGATGCTTCAATAGTATTACCGGAAAATTTAACAGTAAAGTCTGAGTTTCAGATAAGTAGTGATTCAATTTATATAAAGAGAGCAGAACTAAATTCGGCAAATATTAGTCTTTTGCTTAGTGGAATAGTAAAAAATTACTTAGGAAAAACTATGCCGATTGTTGATATAAAGGCAATAATTAATCATTCAAAAGTTGAAGATTTTATAAGCATGATTCCACCTTTTAGAGTGGAAGAATTTGACGGGTATAAATTAAAAAAATATAGATTTTATGGTGATGTGCTGGGCAACTTAAATATAGCCGGACGTTTCCCTGAACCAAATGTATCAGGAAATTTATATATTGATAACGGAATTCTTATAAAACCTATACCAAATACTACAAAAGGTGCAACAATAAAAATTAAATTAACGGGCAGGCATGCAAATTATAATGTTTTTGTACCTGCAGGAAATGGTCAAAATGTCCGTGTAAAAGGTGTTCAAGAGCTGTATAACGTTAAATATGGTGATTTAACAGTAAAGAGTACCTCTAATGTTGATTTACATTCTGCAGAAGAAGTAGTTAATCCCTTGCATGAAATATTTAATTTTGTTGTAGGTCCGCTTCCGATACTTGATGTGTATGGGACAGGTAATATTGATTTAACAGTAAAAGGTAATCGTTCAAATCCGCATGCCTGGGGCATTATAAATTTTTATGACACTCAGGTAAATTTCACTGAGATGCCTGATTTAATCTTGGAGAAAGCTCACGCAGTACTTGAGTTTAATGATTTAAACGCAATGTTTAAAACACTAAAAGGGCAAGTTAATGGTAAAGATTTTAAGATTTCCGGGAAATGTGATTTTAGTGGCAAATTTGATTTTGACGTACTTTCGGAAAATCAACCGGCAGAAAATTTGTATAAAGCTATTACCACATCGTCTATGATAGATGATGTAAAGAAAATAATTCCAAAATTTAATAAAATTTCAGGCACTGCAGATCTTAAGTTAAAAATTTTTGGTAATGTTAAGTATATTGAGGATTTGGTATTTAATAAAAATGCGTTTGCAAAGGGTGAAATAAGTCTAAAAGATAATAATATTTGGTATCAGAATATAAATATCAGTAAGTTGAATTCTGTTATAAAGGTTGATGGAACATCTTTGGCTTCGTCAGTTGATGCCTTTATCGGAGAGTTACCTTTTAAAACTGTTTTTAAAGTAAAAAATAATGTTGCTGATCTGGTGTTAGATTCGCCGAAATTTAATTTAAATACCCTTATAGAGGATGAAAATCTGAGAAATTCAAATTATCTTCCATTTGTTTCGGCCAAACTAAAGTACAGAGGTGATATAAATAACATAGAATATGATAAAATCAATTTGAATTCAAAAATATATGTCCAAAATTCAAACGGACTATTTGATTTTAAGACAGGTGAAATATCTCTTATAAATAATAAGTTATCAATTAAGAATTTGGATTTTTATATTAAGGATAAAACAAATAATATAAAAGCCGATTTGCAAGTAGAAGATATTGTTTCAAAATCACCTATTCTTGACGGAAATCTTAAAATTAAAATATCTGACTTAAAAATATTGAATGAAATTTTTGGGAAGAAAATACTTCCGAAAGAAATCAATAACTATCTAAAAGATTATGAATTTGAAAATGGCGGAATAAACACAAATATAAAAATTAGTGATAACCGTTTAAATTCTGAAATTAATCTTGCAGGAATTAAATTTACATACCTGCCCTTTGAATTGCCAATTGAGGTATTAAACGGAAATTTAGACATAAGAAATAATGATATAAGGTTGAATAAAATCAATATTTTGGCGGATAATATGCCCATATTACTTGACGGTACTATTAAAGATATAACCGGTAGGAAAATGTTTGATATATATATAAATTCAAAACCCAAACAGGATTTTGTTGATAAATTTATAAATAAAAATACTATATACCCGCTAAAAATCAAAGGAGATATAGTATATAGCGGTTCTGTTAAAGGAGTGTCTTCAAGTTATGATTTAAAATCTAATATTAATATGAATAAAGATTCTACGATTTATTATTACGGTGCAACCGTTGGAGATCTGGAAAATGCTATTTTGCTCAATCTTGATTCAAAAATTAATAATAAAAGGGAAATAAGAATCAAAGAGTTTTTGTATGATAAGTTAATAGATTCTCAAAATGGGAAGAAAACCCGATTGAACATGTTAAAAGTTAAAGGCGGAATTAACCTTTTAAATGATGATATCGAGTTTAAAGATTTATACATAAAAACTTCTAACCCTACAGATGCCAGAATATTTAATCTTATATTCGGAAGACCTCATATCAAACAAGGTCAGTTTACTTCTGATTTAAGACTGCGCGGCAGATTATCAAATCCTAAAATTTTGGGAGATTTTCATATTGTAGAAACCGATATACCGTTTTTTGACATAATAATGAAAAATATTGAATTTATATTTAAAGATAAAGTTTTAGAAATTTCTTCCAAAGGTGAAATTTTTGGTAATGACGTTTCAGCTGTGGCCACATTAAAAAATGAAATGAGAAAACCGTATCATATAATTAGAGCAGAAATTATAACAAAAGATATGAACTTGAATCGTGTTGTTGAAAAATTAAAATCTACAGAGATTGAATCTGTTCAAACACAAGAGAACGCAGGATTCTTTGATATAAATTCTCTTATTATTAACAGTTTAAAACTGAAAGCCGAAAATATTGTATTGAGAAATATTCATGCGAAGAATTTTGAAGCTGAGACGAGTTTAAATCCGGATAGAATTTTTGAAATGAAAAACTTTGTTTTCAATATTGCACAAGGCGGTGTTAAAGGTAAATATAGCTATAATCTCGGTAATAACGATATTAAACTTAATATGAGCGCGGATAAAATCAGCGCAAATGATATTACTTGGGCAATATTTGATTTACAAAATCAGATATATGGAGATATGACAGGTAATGTCAATCTATCTTGTAATGGTGACAGCTTTGAGAAATGCCTGCAAACTTTAAATGGTTTAGCAAAATTCAATGTAAAGGACGGAAGAATGCCTAAACTAGGTTCTCTGGAATATTTGCTGAAAGCGGGTAATTTGGTTAAAAGCGGAATTACAGGGTTATCAATCAACGGAGTCATTGATTTGATATCACCAATGAAAACGGGTGAGTTCTCAGATATATTTGGTTTTATAAATATAAAAGACGGAGTAGCTAACGATATTGAAATTACAACGCAAGGTAAAGACTTAAGTTTGTTTATCGGTGGAACTTACAATTTTGCTACATCTAATGCAGATATGGAAGTTTTAGGGCTGTTATCCAGAAAGATTTCAACGATGTTTGGCCCGATTGGAAATATTTCAGTTAACACGTTGTTTAATTTA
>JAEEXX010000106.1 GCA_016287985.1 Candidatus Gastranaerophilales bacterium | reverse complement strand
TTGAACTTATCCTGATAATAGGTTGAATACAAGTGTCCAAGCATATTATAAATTGCATAGTTGTCTTTTTTAGTTTCCAAAGCTTTTTCGTAGTACTCTATAGCTTTTAAGTTATCCTTAATATCCGTATAAGTAATATCAGCCAAATAAACATATACGTCTTCTTTATCAGGAGCGATTTCTTCAAACTGTTTTAAGAATCTTATTGCCAAATCGGCATTTCCCATAGATTTCATACAAAGACCAATATTTTTATAAATACTGACAGGGAATCCCGGCATGTTCATAAGCTCTCTGTATAATTCCACTGCTTCTGCGAATTTTGAATCTTTGACAAGAATTCCGCCCCAATTGAGAGAATGTTCAATGTATCTGGAAATGGCAGTTTTTTTAGCGTTTGCATCCAATAACGGAATTATTTTTTTATAATCAGCAAGTCCTTTTTCGTAATTTTTGTGTACGCAATAGTATTCAGCCATTGCGACATCTAAAACATCCGTCAATTCTTTTGTGTTAGTTACTTCAAATTTATCAGTAACCATAAGTTTTTTAGAAATCTGAGCCATAAAAACATTCTCCAATAGTTCAAACACTTTAATACTAGCATATTTGAGCAATGGAATATCTCATCTGTATAAAGTATCTTTGTTATATGTTATTCATTGGGAACATTATGCTTTTTAGCAAGTTTTTTAATAGATTTCATCATTTCATCCGTAATCTCAAATTTTGGGATTCCGTAATGTTCATCCATTTCATTTAGGACTTTTCTGTATTCGGGACTAACATAATGCGTGTTTTTATTCATAGGTATATTTAAAAGGAATTGACCTATTTTTTTCAGATATAATCTTGCCAAATTCGTAAAACCGCGTTGATTAAATCCAAGATGCGGGAATGTTACTGTATCAAATTCCGCAAGCTCATTCCTGCTATTGATAAACCCGTTAACCTTAAGGACTTCCTTTGTTAAACCATCCTTGTTTTCTATTGTGAAGGGCCTGTATTCACCTCTGTATCTGGGGACACGGTCCAGTCTCGGCATTTTGGAATACCATTTGGTATAACAATCCTTCCATTGTTTAACATCATCACTGTACGGGAAAAATGCCTTTCTTATTATACTATCTTCTGTATATGTTTTTGTCATTAACGGTTTTGCGTTTTTTCCTATTGAACCGTTCTTCTCCAACCGATACAAATAAGCTTTATCTTCGGTTTTGACTAAAACATAGTTTCTTAAATTTTTGCTGGAATGAAACAGCTTTACACCTGTTGTCATTGGGTCTCCTTTTTGTACTTTTATAAATTCTTTTTTACCCCTCTATAAATTTACCCATTGCACGGAATTTTGCGTAACGTTTTTCTCTTAATTCCTCGGAAGTGTAATTTTTGAGTTCATCAAACGCTTTTATTATAGCAATTTTAATATTCTCAGCCGTCTTATTGTAATCATTATGTGCTCCGCCTAAAGGTTCTTTGATTTCCGCATCAATTATACCGAGCTTTAACAAGTCTGTTGAGGTAATTTTCAATGCTTCGGCAGCTTCTGCATACATTGCGGCATCTCTCCATAATATAGAAGCACATCCTTCAGGTGAAATAACTGTATAATATGCGTGCTCAAGCATCATGACTTTATCGGCGACTGCAAGACCTAATGCACCGCCGCTGCAGCCTTCACCTGTTATTATTGAAACAATCGGAACATGAAGCTTGGACATTTCCATAAGATTGACAGCTATCGCCATACCTTGCCCTGTTTCTTCCGCTTTAATTCCCGGATATGCCCCCGGAGTGTCGATCAGGGTAATTATCGGTAAATTAAATTTTTCGGCATGTTTAAACAGACGCAATGCTTTTCTGTAACCCTGAGGCTGTGGCATACCAAAGTTATATTCGAGATTCTCCTTTGTTGACTTTCCTTTCTGGATACCGATGACCATTACAGATTTTCCATCAAGCTTGGCGATTCCGCCTATGATAGCTCTATCGTCCATTCCCTCTCTATCACCATGAAATTCAAGAAAATTTTCGAAAATTAAGTTAACATAATCCAGGAATTTAGGTCTTTCCTGGTGTCTCGCAATTTGTAATTTTTGTGAAGGTTTCAATTTTGAATACAACTCCTTTTTATAATCCTGAGCCTGTTTCTCAAATGTCTTGATTTGACTTGCCATATCAAGACCTGATTCGGCACTCATTTTCTTTAATTCCTCTATTTTTTTTTGTATTTCAACGATTGGTTTTTCAAAATCTAAAACATTTGCCATTGTTGTTTCCTCTATGCACCATGAATTTCTAATATGTTTGCTAGTATTTTACGCAAATTTTTTCTTTTAGATACTATGTCAACTTGACCATATTTGAGCAGGTATTCTGCAGTTTGGAAATCATCAGGAAGTTTTTGCCTAATAGTTTGTTCTATTACTCTTCTGCCGGCGAACCCTATTCTTGCACCTTGCTCAGCTATGATAATATCTCCCAGCGTACCAAAACTGGCTGTAACTCCACCAAACGTCGGTTCTGTCAAAAGATTTATATATAGAATCCCCGCTTCATCAAGTTTACCTGCAGCACAAGCTGTCTTTGCCATTTGCATGAGGCTTAATGCACTTTCCTGCATTCTTGCCCCACCGGATGAAGTCACAGTAAGCATAGGAATACGAAGGGCTAGAGCCTTTTCCATAATTCTTGCAATTTTTTCTCCGACAACACTTCCCATAGAACCGCCCATATAATCGAAGTCCATGACAGCAGCTGCTAAACTGTGACCTTCAATTCTTGCGATACCGGTAATAACAGCCTCATCCAAACCTGTTTTATCAGAAGCTTTTTTTAGTCTGTCTGCATATGATTCAGTATCGACAAACTTTAGCGGGTCTGTCGGAAGAATATTTTTAAACAATTCTTCGAAAGAGCCTTCGTCAAACAGCTGTGAAATCCTTGTTCTTGCATTTATTCTAAAATGATAATTGCAATGAGGACAAACCATAAGATTATCTTCTAATTCGGACTTTAGTATTTGTGTATCACAATGTACGCACTTTGTCCAAAGTCCGGGATTAGCATCTTCTATCCCCCGCATATCCTTCACACGACGCTCTATTTGAGCTTTTTTACGTTTATCAAACCATTCCTGTATAGTCATACCTATATAACCTCGGCAACAATTTGCCATCTTTTTGCCTAATCAACAAATACATTTTACAACAAAAATTCAAAAGTATCACTTATATAGTTTTCCATTGTATCTCCTAATACCCGGCAATAAAATACATTGTCAGGAGATTTGCAAGAGAGCGTATAATCTGTTAAAATCTTCCTATGGCAGATTTGGTAGAAAAACTTAAAGATATCGGTTTTAATTCATATGAGGCAAAAGTTTACATTGCGCTTCTAAAAAAATATCCATCAACGGGTTATGAAGTGGCAAAACTTGCAAATATACCGCAATCCAGAGCTTATGACACATTAAAGGCGTTAGAAGAAAAGAGTATTGTGGCATCAAGTAACACAAAACCGATATCTTATGTTCCAGTTAAACCGAAACAAATTTTGAACGGTTATAAGAAAAAAATGGACTCTACGCTTAATTATTTGGAAAAACATCTTCCTGAAGTTAAAAATGATTATAATGAACCGATTATTAACATTAATGGAAAACAAAATATACATTATAAAGTTGCAGAGATAATCAAGAATGCAAAACGAGAAATTTATATTGAAATATGGTCACAAGAGTATAAAATATTTGAGAAAGATTTACAAGATGCGTATAATCGTAATGTAGAAATAAGAGTTGTAGGTTATAATAATTTTCAATCACGATTTGGACTTGTATTTGAACACGCTTTTGCAAAAGACATCGAAATGTCTTTAGGCGGAAGAATGATTATAATCGCAGCCGATGATGAAGAGGGAATTATTGGCAAAGTTTCTTCTTTTAAAAATGATATATCTGATACCAACGCAATTTGGACGCAAAATAAAAGTATAGTTTTTATCATCAAAGAATTTATAGTACACGATATGTATTTGATTGATGTAGAAGAAAATTTGGTTGAACAAATGAAATACATATACGGCAAAGGGCTAAAGCGCCTTAAAGATAAAGTATTAGGTACAAACAGCAAGTATATGATTCATTAATTATTCATTCGGTTTTCTTCTGATTTTATAAATTCACAGTCAGAAATTAAACGTTTGTCCGCCATTGCATCAATAAGTTCATCTATTTCTTTAATTTGTCCGAGTTCAAATCCGACTTCTGCAAGTAGCACGCAATCATTGCATAATCTGTACATATTATATTGTACTGAACCTGCGAGGGGTTTTGTTTCTCCGCATCCGTCGCATTGAAAATATTCATATTCGGAATCCGGATTTTCTTCAATATCATCAAGCTTCATTTGCTCGACAACCAATTGCATTTCTGCAATAACTTCTTCTTTTGTTTTTTTCATAATAAAATTATCCTTCGCAAAGTACTTTCATTTCTTTAACAGCCTGCTGAAGTCCGACAAATATTGAGCGGGCAATTATTGAATGTCCGATATTCAGCTCTATTAAATTAGGAATCTCGTGCATTCGTTTTACGTTTTGGTAATTAAGTCCGTGACCGGCATTTACTTTTAACCCGAAATTTTGGGCAAAAATGGCCGCACCTTTTAGGTCATTAAAGGCTTTTTCTTCCTCAGATGTTCCGAAAACCTCTGAATATTTTCCTGTGTGAAGTTCAATAAATGGTGCTCCAGTCTTTGATACGGCAGAAATTTGGTGAATATCAGGGTCAATAAAGAAACTGACTTCAATATTTTTTTCAAGGAGCGGTTTTGTAAATTTTATTGCCTTATCCAGCTGTCCTTCTACATCAAGTCCGCCTTCCGTTGTAAGTTCCTGCCTTTTTTCCGGTACAATACACACGGCATGCGGACGAAGTCTTAAAGCAATTTCCTGCATTTCATCCGTCATTGCCATTTCGAGGTTTAAACGGACATGAGGAAGCATTCTTATCGCGGTTACGTCTTCGTCTTTAATGTGGCGTCGATCTTCTCGTAAGTGAGTTGTGATAGATTCCACTCCGCACGATTTGCATATTCTTGCTGCAGTTAATACATCCGGTTCCGTACCACCTCTTGCATTTCTTAATGTCGCAACATGATCTATATTGACACCTAATAACATTTTTTTAACTCCTTAATTTTATTTATTTTTAGTAAAGCCGTATATGTCGGTAATATTGTAATATTATTATCGGCTTTATTCCCAATATAATCAATCGCTTGTTTTATATTTTCGATAATTTTTACGTTTTTGGAAGAAATTCCGGCATATTTTAACCTTAAAGCCATATCTTTTGCTCGAATTCCTGATACGACAATTTCTTTTTTGCAGTTGCAAATTTGTTCAAATTCTGTATCCCAAAGCCAGGAAACATCTCTTCCGTCAGCATAATTGTCATTTATTGCAATAAGAATGTTTGACTCCAAGTCAATTGTTTTAAGGACTTCATTTGCTCCGACCGGATTTTTGATCAACTGTATTAAAACTTTTTTACCGTTAAGTGTTTTAAGCTCGCTCCTACCAAAAGCGACATTAAAACTCAAAATATTTGTTTCTATATTCTTGATACCCAGCTCCAAACTTAATGCTATAGCCCCCAATGCATTATATGCGTTAAAAAGTCCGACTAAAGGAACTTTATAAGTTTTATTGTTGAGGGTTAGTATTGAGTGGTCTTTATGAATTTCCACTTTTGCTTCGTATTTCACAGTAGGACGTTTGTAGCCGCAATCACAATAATAGTGTCCCTGCTGCGCATAGAATTTTTTTGTATATTTTAAATTTTTCCCGCAAGTGCAAGTAAAGACTTCTTCTGTTTTGCTTTCCTGATGATTAATTCCATCAGTCCAAATAATGTCACTAATTCCGTAATAAATTTTATTTTTTGCTTCCATGGTTGCAACAAGAGGATCATCCGCATTTAAAATTAAGGTTATATCAGGTTTTAAATCAATTCCGTTTTGAATAAATTTTTTAGTAGTTGCAAGTTCTCCATATCGATCCAGCTGATCTCTAAAAAGATTTGTAACCAAGAGATAATCTGCGTCAAAATTTTTAAATACCGGTTCAACATTAGCCTCATCGAGCTCAATTACAGAGAAATCGCTTTTTTCTAAAATCTTTGTTTCAAGAGCAAGTGCATTGACAACACCG
>JAEEXX010000105.1 GCA_016287985.1 Candidatus Gastranaerophilales bacterium | reverse complement strand
AATATATCTCATCAGCAAAAACCACAGGTGAAAAAATCATAAATAATAACAGTAAAAAAATATTTAACTTCATAAAGATATATTATCATAACCAAATATTTTTTACATAAAATCGTTTAATCTGCGATTCTGATTAGAATTTCATAAAATTCATATTATGACGTTCAAGGTAATCCTTCAAATCACGCTTTATTTCAGGAGCAAGAATATAAAGAACTATAATGTTTGGCAAACACATAGAAACCATCATCGCATCCGTAATATTGATTATGGATTGAACATTCATTGCTGAACCTATAACAATAAAAGAGCAATATATAAGGTTAAACATTAATACACGTTTTTTACCTTCACCAAGGAGAAATGTCCAAGCCTTTTGCCCATAGTATGCCCAGCTTATTAATGTAGACATGGCAAACAGTACCGCAATTATTGAAAGTATAATCGGGAAAAACGGAATAACCGATTGAAAAGCGTTTGAAGCAAGCTCAATACCCGAAATCTGACCAATCTGAGTATTGTTCAAAACTCCGGAAAATACAATCGCAAATGAAGTAAACAAACAAAGAACACCCGTTAAAAATGTTTCCAGCAATGCAACAAAACCTTGTGAAATGTGTTCTTTAGTCTGTGCTGTAGCATAAACAATAGCTGCGGCACCGGTTCCTGCCTCATTAGATTGAACAGAACGTCTTAAACCTATTATAATTACACCAAAAATACCGCCTGCCACTGCTGTCGGATGGAAAGCTTCTCTGACAATAAGAGCAACCCCTGCAGGGATTTCCGTAAAATGATATCCGATAACTATAAGTCCGGAAATTATATATAAAGCGCACATCGTTGGTGTTAAAATAGTAGTAACTTTTGCTATACTTTTAATACCGCCTACAACAACAAGTCCGATTAATATTGCGGCAATCAAGCCTATTATCCAAGTAAATCCATGGAAAATACTGTTTTCGCCACCTGTTATAAATACAATTTGATGTGCTGTTTGATTAATTTGTATCATGTTTCCGCCCGTAATACCTCCGCCGATACAGAGCATGGCAAATATTACGGATAAAGGTTGACCTAGCCAGCGCATTTTCTTTCTTGTCAAACCGTGAGCAATATAATGCATCGGCCCGCCGGATACAGAACCATCGAGATTAAATCTTCTGTATTTTACCGCAAGAGTCGCTTCGACAAACTTGATTGACATACCTAAAATCGCACCGAGAAAAATCCAGAATGCGGCGCCTGGGCCACCAATTGAAATAGAAATCGCAACACCTGCAATACTTCCTATTCCTATAGTCCCTGATAAAGCAGTTGCAAGTGCTTGGAATGAACTTACCTCACCACAACCGTCATGCCCTTTTTGAGGTTTGGCGACATTGTCTATTGCGTGTTTAAAGCCCCAAACAGCAATTCCCCTAAAATATATTGTAAAAAATATACCGGCAAAAAGTACCCAAAGAATGATTAACGGAACTTTACTTCCGCAGATTGTAATCGGGAAAAATATGATGCTCGCTATCGAATCTGAAACCGGCGCAATATGTTTATCAATAAATTCATCAATATTCATCGCCTGAACTGTTTGCAAACCGCTAAACAACATCATACATAAAATCATCCAAATTCTAATCATGCGTTTTCTCTTTTCCTCAAATCGTCTAATGTAAATCATAATCGTTCAGAAACAACCAGTAACGACCCGACTTTTACTATTCTACCTCAAAAAAGTCAAATTCGTTAAAAATCGTTACATTTATATTTACAAAAAAGAAAAGTATTGATCAAATTCCGTTACTATCACTATAGAATAGGATAAAAAAATGCATACCGAATAAAAGATTCAGTATGCAACAAATAATTTTAAAATTTTATATTCACGTCCTCTGAAAGGACATTAGCATAATCAAATTCACTATTCTACGTCGTTAATCCAATTTGAAATACGTTCCGTATTGTTTTCATAAAGCCTTTTAGCAGGTCGCCATATTGCGCCGGGCGCCGACTTATGAAGTTCTTCATCAGTCTGTCCGGCTCCGCTGCCACCTGAAGTAAAGAATGGTCGGACAGTTTTTCCTTCAAAATTATAGCTTTCGAGAAAATTATTAATAATATGCGGTGCAACATACCACCAAATCGGAAAGCCCAAAAATACAGTGTCATAATCGCTCATATTGTTTAACTTATTAGCAATCTCCGGTCTTGAAGTTTTATCTTTCATTTCCAGCGACGTACGAGAATTGCTATCATGCCAGTTAAGGTCATCCGTTGTATAAGGTTCAACCGGTTTGATTTCAAACAAATCACCTTTCGTAATTTTAGAAATTTCTTTTGCTATTTCTGCGGTTACACCGCTTGCTGAAAAATAAGCCACTAAAGTTTTAGACATATTGCCTCCTTCTATAATTTACATTACATAAGTTCTTTTTCAACCAAAGCACAAATTATGTGCTCAATCATAATATGTGATTCCTGAATTACAGGTGTTTTATCAGACGGAACTTTTATTAAATAATCACATAAATCATCCATCATTGAAGGTTTTCCACCTGTTAGTCCAACAATTTTCATTCCGCATAATTTTGCTTCTTTTATCGCAAGAAGCACATTTTTAGAGTTACCGGAAGTTGAAATTGCAATAAAAACATCACCTTCATTTCCGTACGCTTGAATTTGACGCGCAAACACATATTCATGACTGTAATCATTACCTACTGAAGTAAGAATTGAGCTGTTTGTTGTTAAAGCTATTGCGTTCAAAGCTTTTCTGCTATACAAGAACTTTGAAACAAATTCTGCCGCAATGTGCTGCGCATCTGCAGCTGAACCGCCATTTCCAGCAGTTAAAACTTTTCCACCATGCTTATAAGTCTCAACAATCGCTTTCACTACATTTTCAATAACCAAAAGCAAACCTTCGTCAGCAGCCAATTTTTGTTTTGCAGCAATCGAATCCTTAATATAGCTTTCAATATATTTTCTCAAATAAGCCCCCGTAGTAAAAGTGATTATATCATATTTTAGCAACCTAGTAAACTATATGATAAGTTCGCCTTGTCTGTACACAACTACAGAATCCCCATTAAATCCAACAACAGTCGAAGCAACCCCCTTTGCTTCACAACCGCCGGATGGGACAACAAAATCAACTTTATCTCCGATATAATTAATAGCCTCATCATAACTTAATGCAGGCGGTTCACCGGAAATATTTGCACTTGTTGTAGCCAAAACACCGCCTTCAATATTTTTACAAATTTCTGCAAAAGTTTTGTTATCAGGAACTCTTATTCCGACAGTTGGTAACGATGAAGTTAAATAATCAGGAGTATTATTCGATTTATCCAATACTGCAGTAAGCGCTCCCGGGAAATGCTTTTTTATTAATTTTTGAGCTTCTTTTTCTATTGGCTGTTTAACATAATCTAATAAGGGATAAGTGTCATAACTCATAAGAATCAATGGTTTTTTTGATTCCCTATGTTTAATTTCATATATTTTTCTGACAGCTTTTTCGCTCGAAGGCAAACATCCTAATCCCCATACTGTATCTGTTACAAATGCAATTACACCATCATTTTTAAGAATTTCATTAATCTTTTTATACATAAAAAACCTTTTCTTAACTCTCTACAAAACTAATTATAACTTAAACAACAAAAGGTACGTTAATAAACGTACCTTTTGCTCTATTTAGTATATTAGAAATACTAGCTTTTAGTGTATTCAGCATCAATTACATCATCATCTTTTTTATCAGAAGTTGCTTCTTGCTGAGCATTATCAGAGTTTACCGTTTCTCCTTCTTTTTGAACCGCTTCATAAGCTTTTTGAGAGATTCCGAACATCGTTTGCTGTAGTTCTTCGGATAGTTTCTTCAATTCATCTGAAGATTTATTTTCATCAAGAGCTTTTTGTAAGGTTTCTCTCTGTTCTGCCAGTTTCTTGTTATCATCTTCTGAAATCTTTCCTTCAAAATCTTTAACAATTCTTTCTGCTGATGTAATCAATGAACTTGCATTATTTCTAATTTCTGCTTCTTCTTTTTTCTTCTTGTCCTCAGCCGCATTTGCTTCTGCTTCCTTGACCATCTTATCAATATCCTGTTCGGACAAGTTAGATGAATTTGTGATTGTAATCTTTTGTTCCTTGCCCGTAGCTTTATCCTTAGCGGAGACGTTTACAATACCGTTAGCATCAATATCAAATGTAACTTCGATTTGAGGAACACCTCTCATCGCAGGTGCAATCCCTTCAAGTCTAAACATACCTAGAGACTTATTATCCCCTGCCATAGGTCTTTCACCTTGAAGTACGTTAATATCAACAGCTGTTTGGTTGTTTTCAGCAGTTGAGAACACTTGTGATTTAGAAACAGGGATTGTCGTATTACGAGGAACAAGAGCTGTCATAACACCACCCAAAGTTTCAATACCTAGTGTCAAAGGTGTAACATCAAGAAGTACAATATCTTTAACTTCACCAGCCAGAACACCTGCCTGAACAGCCGCACCAACTGCAACAACTTCATCAGGGTTAACTGATTGGTTAGGTTCTTTACCTGTATATTCTTTTACTAATTGTTGAACAGCAGGAATACGAGTTGAACCGCCGACAAGAACAACTTCATTAATATCGTTCTTGCTTAATTTAGCATCTGACAATGCTTGTTCAACAGGTTTTTTGCATCTTTCCAACAATTCGTGAGAAAGCTCTTCAAATTTAGCTCTTGTTAAAGAGAGTTCCAAGTGTTTCGGGCCGTTTGCATCAGCCGTAATATAAGGCAAGCTGATTGAAGTTTCGACAACTGATGATAATTCGCATTTAGCTTTTTCAGCTGCTTCTTTAATTCTCTGCATTGCCTGTTTATCGTTAGTTAAATCCATGCCCTCTTGTTTTTTGAATTCTTCGCAAATCCAGTTGATAATCTTTTGGTCAAAATCATCACCGCCTAAGTGAGTATCGCCTGATGTTGAAAGAACTTCGTGGACACCGTCACCGATTTCAAGAATTGAAACATCAAATGTACCGCCGCCTAAGTCAAATACCAAAACTTTTTCTGTTTTTTCTTTTTCAAGACCGTAAGCTAAAGCTGCAGCAGTCGGCTCATTTACGATACGAAGAACATCCAAGCCTGCAATTTTACCGGCATCTTTTGTTGCCTGTCTTTGAGCATCATTAAAGTAAGCAGGAACCGTTATAACTGCTGATGTAACCTTTTCTCCCAAATAATTGGAAGCATCATCTGCCAATTTTCTTAAAATCATTGCTGAAATTTCTTGCGGAGTGTAATCTTTTCCGTCAATATTTTTCTTGTAATCTTCGCCCATGTGACGTTTGATTGATGCAATTGTTTTGTCAGGGTTAAGAATTGCCTGACGTTTAGCCAGTTGACCGACTAATCTTTCGCCTGTTTTTGAAAAACCTACGATTGAAGGTGTTGTTCTCATACCTTCTGCGTTTGCTATAACAGTTGGTTTACCACCTTCCATAACTGCGACAACCGAATTTGTTGTTCCTAAATCAATACCTATCGTTTTTGCCATAATTTTATCTCCTTTTGTTAAATTTATTTACATTTTTCTAACACTACCATTAAAACATTTATTTTTTAAAATTCTTAAAAAATAAACATTTTTTTAACAATTGGAAGGGGCAAAAATTTAAAAGGCGATATGCTTATTTTTCCCATCTGCGTTTTTCATGATAGCTATAGAATGCGTAGATTAAAAGTCCTATCGCAAGCCAAATTATAAAATAATATGCAGAAGTTGCTTTTGCACTAAACTTGCAATACATGAGCCCCAAACAGCTTATTATACCAAATATTGGAAACCACGGACAGAAAGGAACCTTGAAAGGACGTTCTCTGTTCGGTTCGGTTTTTCTAAGAATAAGAACTGCAATACAAATAATTATAAATGAAGTAAATGTTCCGAAATTACACAGCTCTGCCGATATATTTAAATCCATAAATAACCCGCAGATAATAACAATTAAACCCGCAATCCAGGTCATAATATGCGGAGTTTTGAATTTTTTGTGAATCGCATTTAATGATTTTGGCAAGAAGTTATCTCTGCTCATTGCAAACAAAATTCTTGTTGCGGCCATTTCAAGAACCAAAAGAACCGAAGTCAAACCTGCTAAAGAACCGACGGAAATCAGTGTTGCAAGAGTATCATGATTTATCATATTCATACAATAAACCATAGGCGCTTT
>JAEEXX010000011.1 GCA_016287985.1 Candidatus Gastranaerophilales bacterium | reverse complement strand
CAGCGCAGTTACAAACAAAGCATCAACCTGCACACCATATACAAGTCCCAGTATTGAAAATATACCCAATACAAAAAGTGTATCATGCACCAATCCCAAAATTGCCGCAAGTGCATAATCAAATTGGAATCTGAATGTTAAGTAAGCAATGATGCCCAAAAGAGCCAGTGATAAAGCTATCAGCGAGTTTTTAAACAATTCCGCACCCAAAGTCGGGCCTACAGAAGCGACTTGCACCAAATCAGGAGACTTGAATTCGGAATTCATAACATTTGTAATCTTATCCGCATCATCTGATTTTTCATCAATAAACTTTGTTCTAACTGCCAGAATAGCCTTTAAATCAGTATTTTCTGCGTTGTTAACATTGATTATTTGCAATGCCGGTTTTTCAATTCCTGCCGTTTCAAGACTTTTCCTTACAGAAGCCAGCTTATCATTTGTAATATCTTCTTTAACGCTATACTGCAAAGTTGTACCACCTGTATAGTCAATTCCGACTCTTATCGGAGTATGTGTATCATAAGTTATCATTGAATATACCATTGAACATATCCCCGGGAGAAGTAGAATCGCTGATATACATAAACACAACCATCTGTATTTTACTATGTCTAATTTTAATTTCATTTCTTTATCCTTTTCTTTACGTCATTTTGAATTTATTCTAGAGTCCTAGACTTGTAAGATGCTGAAACGAGCTCAGCATAACATACATTTACCCCTAATCTAATATACCGAATTTTGCTTTTTCACGCTTTGTTTCAACTGCCTGGAATCCTTCACCAATCTCTTCCGGCTTCAAACCAAACATTGCCGGATTCTTAAGATTTCCAGTACCAAATGCAAGGTGCATAAAATTCTTTGTAATTGTTATTGCACTGAACATTGAAACAATTACACCGATTGCAAGAGTTAACGCAAAACCTTTTACAATACTCGTTCCGCAGCAATAAAGAATTATACAAGTGATAATTGTTGTCATATTCGAATCAAAAATACTTGTAAATGCTCTGTCAAAACCTGAGTTAATTGCAGTAAATAAGGTTCTTCCTGCTCTTAACTCTTCCTTTGTTCTCTCAAAAATCAATATGTTAGCATCAACCGCCATCCCGATTGAAAGAATAAAACCGGCAATACCTGCAAGAGTAAGCGTTACAGGAATTGCTTTGAACAATTCAAATAAAATTGTTCCGTATATAATAAGCGCTACATCCGCAATTAACCCTGGTGCTCTGTAATAAAGCGCCATAAATATCATAACAAGACCTAAACCTATAGCACCTGCTATTTTTGATTTTGCGATACTGTCTGCACCAAGTGTAGGTCCGACAGTATTTTCTTCAATAATCTTAGCCGGAACAGGCAAAGCCCCCGCATTCAAAAGATCGACCATTTTCTTGGCTTCTTCATAAGCAAATCCGCTATCACCACCTGAGATTTGAGCTCTACCGCCTGTAATAGGCTCTCTTATAACAGGAGCTGACTGAAGTTCCCCATTAAAGAAAATAGCCATTTGCTGTCCTACCATATTTTTGGTCAATGTAGCAAACTTCTTAGTGCCTTCACCATTAAATTCCAAATCAACAACCCACTGTCCGTTTTGAGAATTTGTACTCAAATTAGCACTATTCAAATCTTTACCTGTAAGCCCCGTACTTTCCCAAGATTCTATGCCGTCTTTCATAACAGGTTTTCTGAAATCCAGTTCCGCAGTTTCACCCAAATACGCTTTTGCCTGATTTAAATCCGAAACATCAGGTATTTCTACTACAAGTCTTTTTTCACCGGAACGTTGTACTACAGTTTCAGATACACCAAGCTTATTTACACGATTTTCAATCGCAAACTGCAAACTTGACATCATATCCGGCGTAATGTGTGAAATCGTATCCGTGGTTTGAGCTTCAAGAACTAATCTTGAACCGCCAACCAAATCAAGACCGAGTTTTGTAGGCTTAGTGCAAATCGTTACAACAGAAACTATAACAATCAGAACAATCGCCCAAAACAGTATTAGTTTGTTCTTCATTTATATACTCCTTTATATCCTATATTTTAATTATAATTCAAACAAAACTAAAATAAATAGAATAAGAGGAGATAAAAAAATTAATGCCTTGTGTCCAAAATAGCCATCGCAATTATACCTAACCCTAATAACGCCATTGTGGCCATTCCCAAATTTTCTGCAGCTACCAGTTCTCTTCTTTTGTCTTTTAATTCTTGAACTATATTATCCAGTCTGTTTTCAGGATATGAACCTAAATTGTAGCATGGTACAAAATTACCATTCTTCTTAAAAAAACCTAATTCTATTTTTAATTCATCTTTATAATCGCCACTTGACAGTAAAAAGTGGTCGCCTTTTGATTCAAGAAAATTATGAAAATTCTTACCTTTTCTAAAAACTGACCCGTCAGTTTTTAGTTTATGTTTGACGGTTTTAATCATCCTTTTCTGTACATCAGTCGGATTAAAATTCAGCGGAGTATAAACCCCTTGAAAAGTATTTTTCTGGATAGAGCAAACCTGCATAAAACCTCCTTATATTGAATCTAAAGTAAACATCAACTCTGCTTTCTCAGCTTTTGTCAGTTCAACCAACGGACGTCTCACATATTCTTCTATCAAGCCCTTGCTTGCAAGAGCAGCTTTTACGGGCACAGGATTTGACACCATGAATAATTTCTTAAATACAGGGAATAATTTTATGTGCATATTCTTAGCTGTTGTAATATCGCCGGTTTTAAAATTTCTTACCATAGATTTTATTTCGTTTCCAAAAAGATGTGATGCAACAGAAATCACACCGTGCGCACCTAATGAAAGCATCGGAAGAGTCAGGCTATCATCACCTGAATATATAGCGAAATCGGCAGGACAAAGGGTCCTGAGCTCTGTTAAAATATCCATATCAGAATAACTCTGTTTTAAAGCCACAATATTTGAATATTTTTTTGCCAAGGTTTTAACGGTTTCCGGCTGCATATTTATACCTGTTCTTGAAGGAATATTATATAGAATTACAGGTAGTTCTACAGCCTCAGCAACAGCTGAAAAGTGCTCAATCAACCCGCTTTGAGATGGCTTATTATAATAAGGCACAACAGATAAAATAGCATCAGCACCTTCTCTTTCAGCCCTCTTTGACATCATTACCGCAGTTTCAGTAGAGTTTGAACCAGTTCCCATTATAACTTTGCCTCTATTATTAACAGCACGTTTTGCGCTGCACATTATTTCAATTTCTTCATCGAAAGTCAATGTCGGAGATTCACCGGTTGTTCCTGTAACCAAAATAGCATCCGAACCATTTTCAACCAAATATGAAGCAAGAGCTTCCACTTTTTCGTAATCCACTTCCCGCTTATCATTAAACGGCGTTACCATTGCTGTTATTACTTCTCCTGCATCATATCTCATAATTTATACTCCTCTCATTTTTTACCGCTCTAATATAATATTACTAAATCTCAATGAATTCATGAACTTCTAACATATCTTTTCCTTTTTGAAATAGCCCTAGCTGAGATGTTCCATATTTATGCCCGACATTAAATTTGTATCGATATGCCGTATTTGATAACATTGTAATCTTATTTTCATGCATCAAATCAATTAGTTGATTTAATTCTTCCATACAAATCGAATTTCCGTCTTCTACAATCTGTACATTTATAAAATAATCAAGCGGAGAATTTGATTTTATTAGTTTAAAGAATACCGTAAGAACTCCGTCAACCAGATTAAAATTGTTAAATGAATATAAAAATCCGTTTCTATATTTTACAGGATACACACCCGTTTTTTCAGTTAAAAATTCCTGCATTATTTTCATCTGCTCATCAAGATTGAACCCCAGCTCCTGGTGAGTAAATTTCTTTTTCAATTTTGCTGATACAAATATTTTGTATTCAATATATTTTTTTTCTATATTTTCTTGCGTTACTTTAAATTCAGTATTATAAATCTTTTCCTGAGTTTTTTTTATAAATCTGTGAGCATCATCATATTTGTCTTCTAGTTGCTCTAATAACATGATTATTAGATTGCATAAATAAAACAGACCCACATAAATACAAACAGCAATAAAGTATTTATACTCAAATAATGCACCGAAAGCATCGATAGCACCATCACTTACACACTTTCCAATGCTGACAAAAAACTCTAAAACCGGTTTAAAAAAAGTCAGCCAGAGATAATGTCCATTTGTTAAATTCTGTATCCAATAAAGAAGATGCAGTAATAAAAAAAACATCATTACTATTTTTATGAAATATACAATATTTTTTAATAATGCAAATATTTTTAATATTAACTTATGCATCTAATCCTCCAAATAAATATTATCAATTAACCTTACACCTTCAACCCTGCATGCAATTAGTGCGATTGTTGAATTATCGGCCTTTTCCTGTTCTTCAAGTGTATACTTATTCATTAGTTCCAAGTATTCCAGCTCATGATGATTGTTTAAGAATGAATATGCAGTTTCTTTTAGTGCATTTACATCTGTAATTCCTTTTTTATAGCATGCTTTAATATTATTTAGAATTCTGCTTAAAACCAGTGCGTCTTTTTTACCTTCGTCTGAAAGGTATTTGTTTCTTGAACTCAAGGCAAGTCCTGAATCTTCTCTTACTATAGGACATTGAATAATTTTTACAGGCACATTTAAATCATTTACCATCTTGTTTACTATAACAACTTGTTGTGCATCTTTTTGTCCGAAAAATGCATAATCAGGTTGAACTATATTGAAAAGTTTGAGGACAACTGTGCACACCCCGTCAAAATGACCGGTTCTTGTCCTACCGCAAAGTTTATTGACATAAAAAAACGGAGGACATACATACGTCAGTACGTCATTTGAGAGCCTTTGCCCCTCGCCGTACATCTCTTTCGCAGAAGGCGCAAAAACAACATCTACACCTTCATTATCACAAAGTTCTGTATCATTATCCAAAGTTCTCGGATATTTATCGAAATCTTCCGAAGGACCGAACTGTATTGGATTAACAAAAACCGATACTACAACCTTATCGCATGTTTCTTTTGCCTTTTTTATCAGACTTACATGCCCGGCATGCAGAGCTCCCATAGTTGGCACCAGCCCGATAGTCAAACCGTCCTTGCGCCACTTTCTGACTTCGTCTCTTACTTCTTGTATATTATTTAACAACATAACCATTCCTTTAAACAACGTATATTATACCATAAGATAAGCATCATTTTAAAGTAAATTTTTCAAAAAATAAGCTCGGAAACACCGAGCGTTTTGGGTTTAAGATTTGTATATTTTTGAGTCTACGCTTCAATAAATAAACGTCTGCCAACAATATTCGGCTGGTTATTGTAATAACCCGCGAAATATCCGCCAACAACGGGACGGTTTTGTCCGTACGTTACAAACGGATTTGTTGTATTTGAATTAACAAAAGGGTTATTTGAGGCAAAAGGATTGGACGAAGAACTATGAGTATTTGTTCTTGTTATTTGCCCTGCTTGAAATGACGGCTGTGCCGTTAATACATTTGTTAAAAAGTTTACTATTCCTGTCATAATCAGACCTTTCTTGTTTCCATGGCTTTCTTAATGACCATTTTTGAAATGTCAACTATTCTATCGGCAAAATTTTTCAAAACTCAAATTTATTTTATAAAACATCATCCTTACAGATGAAAATTTGTAGGTATAAAACTTGCACAACAGAAAAAGAGGATGACTTTTGGGTCATCCTCTTTTTTTATCTATTATTACCAGTTTATTTTTTTGGTATATATGGTCTGACTACTGTGACTGATCCGTCTACGTTCTTACGAACTCCTGTATCTATTTCATCGTCTAAGTCTGCTGCGAATGCTACCGGTGTATATACCTGCCCTGCGTCGATTGCCTGCGATACCATATCTCTGTTTAGATTATTTAAGATCTTTACGTTGTCGTGATCACGAGGGTCGATGTTCGGATCTGGTTGTGGTTCCGGTCCAGGAGGAGTCGGTGGATCCGGTGGAGTCGGTGGATCCGGTGGTGTTGGAGGATCCGGTGGAGTCGGTGGATCCGGTGGTGTTGGTGGATCCGGAGGTGTTGGTGGATCCGGTGGTGTCGGAGGATCCGGAGGTGTTGGTGGATCCGGTGGTGTTGGCGGATCATCCGGTTTCGCAGGAGCCTTGATTCTTGTATTGTCTGCGGTTTGAGTTCCTACGTTGTATCCGTTCGGTTCTTCTTCCAACATACCGTATGTAATCTCTGTATCACCATCTATTACGGTTGGCTCAGTACCGTTTATCCTTGTATAGTGCAACGTATAATTTCTTGATTCAAGAGGCAATGTTAACAGTTTGGTTTCTCCGCCGATATTTACCGTACCTGCATTTACATTGTCTTTTAGTTCAATATTGCCACCCAATGGGTCGGTTGGACTTACTGCTGTTAAGTATACATTTCCTGCATTTACATTATTAACTGTCATATCGTTATTGGATTTGATGTAAACTGATGCATTCGGTGTCGTTTCAATCTTTGTTATGTCTCCGCCTGCTATATTTGTATATGCGTGTGCTTGAATATCTGCAGGAATATGCGTGTAATTTTCCATTAAGCTTATTATTCTTGCTGTACCGTCTACTGTTTGTCCTTGGTTATTTACATATGTTCCGATACCGCCAATGTATCCGTTTGCCTGGAATTGATACTCATTTGCTGTTAAGACAGCTTTATCATCTGTTAATACATTCAAACTGTCTGATGTTAATGACATCTTGTCCGCTTGTGTATCTATTGTTACCATTACGTGCCCATCGTGTGCGTGTGCATCTAAATCTCCGTGAACTTTTAAGTTCCCAGGTAACAACTGCTGTTGTTCAATGTTATAGTTACCTATGTGAATGTTATGAATTGAATCAATGTTCATATCTCCGCCAACTTCACAATCTCCGATTACGTGAACAAAGTGTTTTACATGTTGGTTCGCTCCTGCTGTAGTTGTTAAGTTAGCATTTCCGCCTACATTGATATCTTTTACTTCAAGAAATCCACCTGAATTTGCCATTTGAAGATTTCCGTCTACATCAGCATTCCTTAAGTACATTACATTACCATGACCTACAAATAATGCATTATGACCCATATTTAATGCGCCATCAGAATTTACATTCAAATCGCCGTTTACTGTAAATCTTTCTCCATTATTTGTATAGTTTAATGCTACTATACCGTCTGAATCTACTGTCATATTCCCGTTTACTTTTCCACCGTTAACTACTTTCGTATAGTCTTTGCCGGCTACTATGTATACATCGCCGTCAACGCTTACTGATTCAAGTCTCACCCCTTTGTTATTGGCACCATTGTTGGTGGAAACTAAGTAGTTTTCACCGTCTCTGGTTACAAGTTTGAATCCTTGATTAGCTGTTATTGCAGCCCTTACTACATTAATATCCGGAGCAGTAAGATTGAACTCACCGCCTACATTAAAAGTAGAATCTTTGATTGTTATACCTGCTGTCGCAGGTGTATCTAGTCCTCCAATTCCGGTAACGTCATTACCATCATGCAAGGGTGCTACTGCTTGTGTTGTTAACATTAAATCGCCCGCAGTAGTGAAGTGTGCTCCGTCATACAACATACCGCTTGGGTTTGAAATAATTAACTTTCTAATGCCTGAATTAGCATTTACGTTTCCGTAAAAATGTGACATTTGCCCGCCTGATACAGTATTTAATACCGTTAAACCTTTTGCACCATTCACCGCATTAAAGTTTAGTGTCTCTTTTGCGCCTACATTTAATGTGTTCCAGTCAACGTGAGCATTCCCATTAAATTTTAATGTTGCAGAATTTTTTCCAACATCCATTCCGGCATAACCACCTGCCGTTGAATTAATTGTTGCATCAGCTAAACCTGCTGCAGAAACGATTGACATTGAAGCAAACATTGTTGCAACTGCCAAAGCTGATAATTTTCTTGATAAGTTTCTCATATTTTAAAATCCTCTTTTTCTCTACGTATATATATAAAGTATTTGAGTTTTCAAAAATTGCGCATTTGTTAAAAAAAGTTAACATGAATTTTCTCCTTAAATGCTAAATAATACCTAAAAGCATTAACAATACTGGAAAAATTAATTCACTTATTCCAACAAAAAGCTTAATAAAATTTTACAATAATATTGAGGAAAATGAAACTATTTCAATAAAAACGCTTAATGTTTTTTTACAATTGACCTTAACTATCAACCTTACGCCAAATATTTTTGTAAAGTTTCTTTATCAAAAACTTCTATACTTTCTCTGGAATGAATAAATACCAAGCATGACACTAGTGATTTGAAAGATTGGAAATCATCATACGCAAGTTTCTGACGCAGATCAGTCATGTTATTTGCCATAAACTCAGTAATAATTGTTTTGTCGTTATAATACAATTCAGATAAGAATTCAAATGCCTCTCTGGTCTTTATTCCTTCTATATATATCAAATCCGGATTTTGGAACTCAATAAACCTTAAAGCCTTGTCAATATTAAAACCTATATTTTCGTTCAATTCGCATTGATGAACGTATTTGAGTTCATACTTAGCTATTGATTCTATAGTCATGACATTTTTGTGAATGTTATCAGTTTCCATCAATAAAGAGTATATAATATGCGTTTTTCCGCTTAATGGAGAACCGCAGACAAGAATAATCCCCGGTTTTTCTGCAGCTCTTAATAACAAATTACGCTGTTTTTCATCAGATATAATTTTATCCAGCTTTTTAGGGGGTTTATATATTTTCAATGAAATTCTCTCCCCCATGATAGTCGGGAACGAGGAAACCGAAGCAATAAGAATAGTATTGTCTACTTTAAAGCATAATTTTCCGAGTTGCGGAATTTCACAAACTGATGGATCAAGATTAGACAAAACTTTCAGTTTTGAAACAAACGCAGAGTTCAGAATTGAAGGAATTACCCCCTTATCATAAGTTTCACCATGCTGCTTGAATACAACCTTTAAGCCGTCTTCTACTTGCTCAAAGTTCAATTCATGTATATCATTGAGTATTGCTTGCTTCAATATTGCACGTATAACTCTTTGTATATGTTCTTCACCTGAATCATCCTTATGAAGTTCTTCCGTCCAGTCGAATTCTTCGGCATTATCTTCCGTTGTTATATCATCTACCGTATCTGCTACATTATAATATTCTTCAATTTTTTTTATTATGCTGGGTTCAGATGCAATGACAGGTTCAATTGAACATTCTGCTGTCTCAATTATTTTATCTATTGCAAATAAATCCAAAGGATCCGCCATCGCAACAGTCAAGACATCTTCTATTTTAAACAGAGGAATTATACGATATCTCCGTGCATCCGTAAAGGTAATATAAGAAAAACATTTTGGGTCAGGCGAATAATCTTCCAAATTTACGTATGGGATATGAAGTTTAGTTTCAAGAAATTTAAGTAAAGTTTCCTCATCAAGAATCCCTGAATTAATCAAAGCTTGCCCTACATTAATGTTCTGTACGCCTGCAAGTTCTTCCGCTTTTTCCAATATTTCGTAAGAAACAATGCCGTCGCGCACAAGTTCATATTTTAGTTTTTCTAATGTTTTATTATTTACAGTCGTTTCCATTCTTTATACTACTTTTCTAAAACCGTTAACTAATTTGCTTAAAAACCCTCTTTTCACTGCTTTATTTTGCAAAATTAATATGTCATGCTTTGCCAAAGTTTCTCCCAAAATAAAGCGCGGAAGCTTCATTTCATAAGGTACAGGGACTTTCATAGGTTCAAGTGGCGTTGTAAAAATTGTTACCGGTAAATCCGAAATACCAAAAATTTTTCCCATAATTTTAATCCTCCTTTTCTCCCAGATATTCTTCAACTTTTTTAACAATCTGGTCCAGCTCAAAAGGTTTTGTTATGTATTCGTTAACCCCTGTTTCTTCACCGATTGCCTTATCTTCAAGTTGAGAACGTGCTGTCACCATAATAATTGGAATATCTTTGTACTTATTATCATATTTTAATAAACGACTAATCTTGTATCCGTTAATTTTCGGCATCATAACATCAAGAATTATTAAATCCGGCATGATTTCCTTAGCCAGTCTTAAGCCGTCTTCGCCATTGAAAGCTGTGTAGCACATAAAACCTGATACTTCAAGAACGAACTTCAGGCTTTCAACTATATCCTGCTCATCATCCACGATAAGAATCTTTTTCATGTACTTCCCCCTCAATCTCGTACGAATACATTATATCACATCCTTCATAAACATTCTTCTTTTGTTCCGCTAAAGAGCTGATTTTCTTCTTTAAAAACTCAGCAGAAGGTTTATCACCATCAACTATAACCATTGACAAAGATGTCATGCCTTTATGTTTTTCTATCAAAGAATTTGCCATATATGTTTTATTCAAAAGATTTTCTTCCTGCAGCAAGTTTTCTATAACTTTGTCAGTTGATTTTATGGTGATAATTGCAACTGTACTTAAATTCGCTTTTGCTTTTTGAATTAATTGTTTTTTTATCATATTGAAGTTACTTTTATCATTTGCGACAGGTACTACAAAATAGAATCGAGAACCCTTGTTGATTTCACTGTCACACCAGATTGCACCATTATGAGATTCCATTAACTGCCTTGCAATAGGCAATCCCAAACCTGATCCCCCTACTTTCCTTGAAAGCGAATTTTCGATTTGAGCGAATTTGTCAAACACATGGTTTAAATCTTTGCGTTCAATACCTATTCCATGATCTTCCACACACACCAACAAATAATTACCCTGCAGGTTTTTTATATCTTCTTCAAAACATTGGTCATAATGAAGTTCTCTTGCATTAACGACTTTTGTAAAAATCTCTATTTCACCTGAAGGAGTAAATTTAATTGCATTGGAAACCAAATTTGTAAGAACTTGCTCAAGCCTGTTTGAATCTGCATAAATTTCTACTGTTTCTTCAGATGGGGTGTATTTAATTTCTAATCCTTTCTCTCTTGCCATTTCTGTTAAATTATTTTTTACATACTCAATTACAGGCTCAATATGTGTAAGTTCAAACTTGAAGTCCATTTTTCCGGCTTCAATTTTTGAAATATCGAGTAAATCATTAATAATTCCCGATAATCTTATTGCATTCCTTTTCCCCATAGAAACAAATTTTTCAATATTTTCACTCATTTCGCCGGCTTTTCCGCTCAAAATAATGTCCATAGCATTTTTAATTGCGGTTAAAGGTGTTCGGAGTTCATGAGAAACTATCGAAATAAATTCGGATTTGAGTCTTTCCAATTTTTGTAGTTTTCTGTTTGTAGCTTTTAGTTCTTGTGTAAAGGATGCACTTTGGAGTGGAATTGTAACCTGCTGAACCAACGTTTGAAATACTGTTGCATCTTCTGTTGAAAAGGACTTATCTCTATATATTTCTACAAATCCGTAAAACTCCTCATTTTGCATAATGGGCGCAAACATATTGTCATAGCGCAAAACAGAAAAGTCATATTCATTGATATTATGCTTTATATTTTTTTCTATCTTCAAGTTCCCTATCTTAATATCAAATGGCGGATCGGCAAGCAGTGATTTATAACTCAAAATGGCCCTCAATTTAAGTGCTTCAAGCAATCTGTCAGAAATCTTGTGCAAAGAATTAATTATTAAAACAGGTTCTCGTTCCGAACGAAATGTTAAAATACAAGAAAGCTCCGGGCTTAAAGATTTTTCAATGCCTTCATTCATGATTTTTAAAAGCTTATCTTTATCCAAAGAGCCGGCTAATTGTGAACTCGTATTATACATAACATTTAACTGATAAAGACTTCTCGCCAATTCCTGATTGGCTTTTGTCATTTTTATCAATGACTGCCTCGTTTTTAGGGCAGAATCAATTGTTATGGACAAAAGTTTTTTGTCTATCGGCGTTTTTATAAATAAATTTACGTTATGAGTAACATCTTTATTGTGTTTAGTTTCTCCTAAAATTAATAAAATGACAACGGGATATTGTTTAATTTTTCGGCACAGAGCCTTAAAGTCTAAACCTGTTAAATCTCCGTCTATAATTACTATATCAGGCTCCTCGACTTTGAGGCTGTCAAAAATAAGTGTTTCATCCGTGGTCGAAATTACTTCGTCAGAAGAAAACACCTCCCTGATAATTTTTTCTTTTTCACTATCCCCGCTAATTAACAAGAACTTTGTCATGGCAATATAATACCAAAAATGCCGAATTAATGCAAAAGTGATAAATTATTAGAGCAATATACTCTGTTAACAAAAGTTTCCATCAACAACTTTTATTATGACTCGTCGCAAGATTTCATATTGCAATTATTTATGATTGCCGCAGGTATCACTAGAACACCGCCGGTTACACAATTCAAACCCAGAGATTCTATTCTTTGCTTCACATTTGCATGTTTATCAAATACCTTAATACATGTGTTTGATGTGTACTCTACTAAGCCGAGAGTTGATGCTTTTACACCGCTCCTTGCACTTCTGTAAGCGTTTTTATACTGCCATTGTTTAAATTTGCTCCAAATACCTTTAAAACTTTTAAAACCTTTTAAGCCTTTGAATTGTTCAGCAACCTGTATTTTTTTAGGTATTGGTATGTTTTTAAAATATTTTGTGAAAAATCCCATATCGAAACCATTGACTATAATCGCATGGAAGAAACCATCTCCGGCGACCTTCATAGCGGTACCGATGTTTAATGCATCCGGATTAACTATTTGTCCTTTTTTTACGCCTGCAGTTAATGTTTCTGCAGCTTCAACTCCTAAAGGTATAAACATGGAAACAATTTTTGTATAAGGACAATTCGATAAAATCTTTGGTATAATGTACTTCAATAGTACTTCATATGCAATACCTGTACTCATCTTATTCATGGTACAGTCTACACGGTTTTCATATGAACCAAATGCATATACATATTTTTCCATTTTGGTTTGACCATCTGTATTCTTGTCTGACAAAGTACTTTCGTAACACTTTATACTATCGTATGAAAATCCGGTTTTTGTAGCATATTTATATACTTTAAGCAGTTCTTCCACCCCACCTTCAGCTTCCAAATCTATATTTAATAATTCATCCAATAATATATTTTGAGATTTTAAATTATCTATAATTTCGAAAGAACTTTTGACATTGCTGCCCAAAAATTGATCGCAAAAGGCTGATACGTCTTCACTTTCTACATCCAATCCAATTTCCATTAACAATTTTGGAACCTGCATAATATCTTGAATCCCAATTGTTCTGCCTTCTTTAATTAATCCTGCATTTTCAAGCACTCCCGCAATTTCAGGCCCAAATAATAGAATCCATGCATCAATTTTATTAAGATTTTTCTTATATATACCATATGAATCAAGCTGTTCTATCATATTATTATTTGATTCTTTGATTGTTTTTACTGCGATATTTAATGCTTCACGTATCTTTTCAATATCATATGTTCCGTCAGCTTTTATAGGTAGAGATTTTAATAATTCCTCATCAGATGTTCTATTTAACATCAAAGTATTTGCTGACATGTATAAATAATCTTCCGGTACTATTTCTCTGGCCATACCCGGAGCGTGTTTAAGCATGAATTCATTTATTACATCTAATTTCAAATCTTTTATTACAGGTTCGGCCTTAATTGTTTCCCGAATAGTTTCGGGAAGAGACTCATTAACTTCATACCCATTTGTTATAAGTTTATCTTTTATTAATTGCGGTTTCCTTTGCATGTATAAATTATCCATCACATGCTCGTCTGCTTTAATTCCAAATGTAAATTCAAGCGATTTCGTTTCCGTTTTTTCATTAGAGCCTGAGGACTTTAATAACTCTCTAAAATAAGAGGGAACTTCTTCCATACTGACTGAATTATCAACAAATACATACGGATGCTTTTTCCTTTCGGAAGCTACTTGTTCGCTGAGTTTATATTGATAAAATAAATTTGAATTTGTTGTTTTTATGCTACTCATATATATAATAAGTATATATTATGTAGATAATTGCCTTTTTGTTTAACATTTGTTTACATTTTAAAATATTTTCAAATTATTTTATTAGCTTTGTTTTTTCACTTTCTTCAAGGTCAAAGGTTTCTTTTTGGGATGGGAAAAGGCCTTCTTTTACCTCTTTTATATAAGAATTTACACCTTGTAAAGCAGTATCGTGAATATTGGCGAACTTTTTGATAAATTTTGGCGTAAAATCGGTAAATTTACCCAGTATATCATCAGTAACAACTATCTGCCCCGAACAATACTTACCGCCACCAATTCCAATTGTTGGAATATTAAGATTACGTGTAATATATTCAGCACTGACTTCCGGCATGAGTTCAAGAACAACCGCAAAAGCCCCGGCTTCTTCAAGCTTTTTGGCACAAATTAGAATTTTTTCTGTATTATCAGCTGTTTTACCCTGAACTTTGTGTCCGCCTATCGTATTCATCATTTGCGGAGTAAATCCTAAATGCCCTAATACAGGTATTCCGGATTCTACACATCTTTTTGTGAGCTCAATTATATGGTCATTACATCCTTCCAGTTTAATTGCATGTGCTCCTGATTTTATCATCTTTGAAGCATTTTCAAGACCTTGTTCAATAGATAAGTTGTAACTCATAAATGGCATATCTCCAATTATAAATGAGTTTTTTGCACCCCTTGCAACAGCTTTTACAAAAATCAGCATTTCATCAATTGTAATGTTATATGTATTTTCATATCCCAGTGCCACCATAGCAAGCGAGTCACCGACGAGAATGCCGTCAATACCTGCCGAATCAAGAACTTGCGCTGTGGAATAATCATAAGCAGTCAGCATTGCGATTTTTTCGTTGTTATCTTTTAATTTTTGGAATGTTAGTACATTTTTCATCTGATTACCGTTTATTTCTTGGAGGCCTTTTTATACCAATAATATACCGCTCTTGCAACTCTGTTAGAGGAATGCCTTACAAGACCTTCTTTATTTTCCTGTATTAATTTTTGTGAGACAACCGTAACACCTGTCGGGATAAGATTTTCCATATCAATTTTAACAGGTACAGACCCGCTTTTTGCATAACCGTCCGAAATATTTTCCGGCAAAGAATTGTTTACTAAAACAGCGTTTATTATTCTTCTTCCTCCGGCATGGCTAAAAAGTGCATTTACATGGCTTGCCACTGAGTAATCATCAGTTTCTCCCGGTTGTGTCATTATATTGCAAACATATATTTTCTTTGCTGACGATTGTTCTATTGCATCTGAAATTCCTGCAACCAAAAGATTCGGAATGACACTTGTGTACAAACTCCCCGGCCCTAAAATAATTAAATCCGCATTCGCAATTGCTTCTAATGCTTCGGGCAAAGCTCGACAAACAGCAGGCTCTGTGAACAATCTTTTAATCTTTTTGTGTGCTTCAGGAATGTTGGATTCTCCTTTAACTATCGTACCGTCTTCGAACTCTGCAGCAAGTTTCATGTCATCAAGTGTCGTGGGAAGAACAACCCCTCTTATATTTAATACATTTGAAGATTCTCTTACCGCTTTAACCATATTTCCGGTGATTGCACAAAGCGCCGTCAAAAAAAGATTCCCAAAACTGTGCCCTTCCAAACCTTCACCTTTTTTAAAACGATATTGAAATAATTTTGTAACCAAATCTTCGTCATCAGCCAAAGCCGCAATGCAGTTTCTTATATCACCAGGAGGAAGGATACCCATCTCTTCTCTTAGTCTGCCGGAACTTCCGCCGTCATCACCAACGGTAACAATTGCAGTAATATTATTTGTGTACTTTTTCATTCCTTTCAACAACATTGAAAGTCCTGTTCCTCCACCTATAGCAACAACCTTTGCACCCTTATTCAACTTCCTTCTGCGATAAAGTTTTTCAAGTAAAGATATGTTACCTTTTGAGGAATCCATATCCATAATGGACAATGTTGTCTTTTTCCAGCCCTTAAAGAAGATAATGGCACCTACTATAATAAAAACTGTAGCCAGTATGTTTGAAGGTAGTACCAATGCAGCTTTTCTGATAAGTTCCATTAACAAATAAATCGGACGAACATCCATTATGATAAGAAGCCCAAGCACCATGAAAACAGAGCCTAAGAATATTAAAAACAGCCACCTTTTAACATTCAACCCCGGGATCAACCAACCTACATCTTTTGTTACTTTTATCTTTTTATTTTTTAAATCAACCATATCAATCCACCCAGCCGGAAATCTTTGCATTATTGTAATTTACTGGTGACGGAGTTATAAATCCATACGCCTGCTTAATTAAATCAAGCGAATTTTTATATTTATTTGAAAAATGTATGGTATCAACTTCCACATAATTCATCCCATTGAGAGTATTTTTTATCTGAGAAGTATGCAAAAGGTGCTGCAATCGCTTTATTAATTCATAGTTATTTGTATTATCTTCAATAGAATAATCTACAGTTAAATCCGGATTATAGTTCTTTTCAAGCATTAATTCTCTGGCAATACTTATTCCGGTATAATCTGAAACTTTCTCCGTTATATCACCTATTGGTGCGTAATACACAAGCCATTCCGAACATTTCTTTATCGCTTTTGCTATTGTTGAAGAAAATGTAAAGTCTTCTCCCGCCATTTTATACATAGCACCATGTGGTCTCACATGCTCAACTGATAAGCCATAAGCCTTTGCATAAGACATAATTGTTCCGATTTGATAAACTACTATTGCTTCCAACTCATCTTCTTTAAGCTCAACCGGACGGTAACCAAATCCTTGAATATCATTAAAACCTATATGTGCACCAATTGCTACATTTTTTTCTTTTGCTCTAAGCAACGCTTCCCTGATTGTAAGCGGATCGCCGGCATGGAATCCGCACGAAATATTTACTGAACTTACATAATCCAGTAAATCAAACTCGTTATCATTTTTATAAACACCATATACTTGTGCTAAATCACAGTTAAAATCAAGATTTTTAATAGATTTACGTTCTAAAATTTCTTGCATTATACTCTCCAAAACTTGTATTTTATAACGGAATTATACAACAAAAAATATCGAAAATTCTTTTAATTATAAACTTTTGTAAAACTTATGATTTCTTTTTGGCAATTTTTCATTAAAAAAAAACTTGATATATACATAGGGCAAATTGGGTGAAGTTTAAATATGACATCAATTTACAATAATTTTAGTATTAACACAGGTTTTAAATTACCGCAAATACAATTCAAGAGCAATCCTGAAACATATATTTTGCGGACAATTCCTGATGGTGACAGTTATGCATCAAATCCTATAAATGAACATTTTTGGTCAAAAACCGATTTAGAAGCTGCAGCGAAGTCAAATCCGAGGATTTTGGAAATTTTAAATAAATACAACTTGCCCCTAAAAATAAATGAAAAAGAACTGGAAAATCTTAAGAACGGACATGCTCAGAAAACACGCATTACCGCAGCTAAAATTTATTCCAATCTCCCGCCCGAATTAAAACCATATGTAAATTTGCCAAAAATTCAAACAGCTGCACTACTTCATGATATAGGAAAAGTTCTTATACCAAATAATATCCTTAATAAGGAAGGAGAATTAACAGAGCGAGAATGGGAAATTATACAGCAGCATTCAGAACTTGGCGCAGAACTTTTAAAAAGTATGAAAATTGATGAAGAAGTAAAAAACATAATAAAATATCACCACCAAAACATTACTGAAAATGGCTATCCTGAACTCGATAATACAGAATACAATCTTGAAATGATGATTGTATCATTGGCGGATAAATATGAAGCTTTAAGAGAAAAACGCCCGTATAAAGATGCTATGGCGAAAGAAGATGCACTTGCTTTAATTAAAGAGGACGTAACAACAGGAAAAATTCCCGTTGAACTTTTTGAAGCTTTAAAATCTGCTGTATAAATCTATAAAAAAAAAAGGACTTTTACACAGCCCTTAAAATGGTAAGTATATAAAAATTGTAGACTAATTTTCTTTTCAATACTTATTTTATCTACATATAATTTAACAAGCTCATATTCATAGATGATGCTGCGACTTGCATGCTTGCCTGATATGCGTATTGAGCATTCATCCACTGGGTTATTGCTGTGGCATAGTCAACAGAATTTAAATCAGAAATATAAGAAGTCAAATTGTCGCCGGTTGTTTCAAGTGTGGAAGAAGACATTTCCATCCTATTGTATACACCGCCGAATTTTGTTTGCTCATTTAAAATATCATTATGCGCATCAGCAAACATATCTAATGTCGCATTCATTTGTGCATAACCGTTTTCGGTATCACCGTCTAAAACCATTTGAATAGAGTTACTTAGAAGTCTTAAAGCGCCCAAAACGCCTTCTGCTTCTTCTTCGGTTTCTGTCAATGCAGCAGGATCGCCTTCATAAAGGCTACCGTCCTTCTGGTACCTATATATTGGGTTTCCATCATCGTCAACTTCATCTGTTTTTATAACCCTTTCTCCAGCGGAATCTTCATAAGCTGCTGCTTTGTAGTAACCAAACACTCTGTCACCGGTGGTATTTACGACTTCAAAAACTCCGTCCGCAACTTCAGTTTGGCGAATATAATCAGGATTATCTTTGGGAGTTCCTTTATAAACTATATCCCCGTTTTCTAATATGTCGAAAGGTATCAATTTTGTATTTGCCCCTGCAAAAACATAATTATCATCGAATTCGGAATTTCCTAAATCAACCATGGTTTTAGTAATTTCATCTATTTCTGTCTTAAGTGCTTTTAGTGAACTTTCGCCATAAGTTTGGTTATTTGCTTGTACAGCTTTATCCCAAGCTGTTTGCAGATAACCTCGAGCCAATTCCATAAAATCATCAAGTGCACTGAGTTCGGAAGTTGCCATATTAACGTTTTGTTCGTATGTTTCCACCTTACCAAGCTGTCTCATGGTGTTAACGTAATTCACAGATGCAATTGGATCATCGGTGATACTGGTTAATTTTCTGCCGGAAGATAACTGTGCAGTTAACCTGTTAAAGTTGTACTGGTTAATCTTCATGTCTGCTATCAGTTGAGCATATCTTGTTGCTGTAGAAATTCTTTCAACCATAATTCACTACCTTCCTAAACTCATTAAAGTATCCAAACAGTTATTAACAATGTTAAATACTTGTGCAGAAGCCGCAAATGCAGTTTGGTATTTAACCAAATCTACAAGCTCTTCATTTAAGTCAACACTATTATTAGCTTTAATTTGCGCATACAAGGAATCACATATATCCTGCTGTGTATCTACAAGATTCTGCGCATTATTTCCACCGGAAGCAATTTTACCTACCAAACCTGAGTAAAAATCTTCCAGAGATTGCCCATTCAGATTTTCCCGTTTTTCACTTCTTGTACCCAAAAATGAACCAATCGGATTGCCGTCAGCATCAACAAATGAGTTCCCGACATTCTGTGCATTACCGACAGCATTTGGATCAAAATTATCCGTATCTCTGAAATATGCAGCTGAAATTAACCAGCAGCCATCATCTTCCAATAACTCGGGATTTATAGTAATATTTCCGGCAGTAAGCGTGCTTCCGCCGCCATCAGCGATTGAGAAAATATCAACTTTATTATCATCAGAAAGCTGCGTAGTGTCATTCGGATTTATGTGATATGCACCTGCCCTTGTATTTAATGTATTAAACATATCTGCAATTTCAGATGCAATTAAATTGAGAGCTTCTTGCGCCTTACCGGGATTCATCCCGTCAGCATTCAAATCTCCTGAATGAAGCAAACCACCCAATGAACCACCGGTAATGTAACCATTGGCATCATCAACAACTGTTGCACCGTTTTCATTAATAATGTTTATTACCGCCAAATCCGTTCTTGGGTTACCGTCTTCATCAACCCAATCATCGGGATATGTCATATCATGATCAATACAATATTGTTTAGCTGTTTGTATTTCCAATTGTCCGGTAACTACTGATCCTTTTACAAGAGTTGTACCACCGGCATATAGAGTCACTGAACCGTTTGGATATTCTTTTGTGTCGATATCAATATATTCGGCAATTTTATTTAAAATTAAATCCCTTCTATCAAGCAGATTGTTAGCCGTTAATGTTCCTGTTTGTGTTGTTTGAAGAGCTTTGTTAACTTCTGCCAATTCTGCTAAAGCATCATTAAATGAAGTTATTTTTGTATAAATTTGAGAATTCATTAATGAATCTTCGTTCTCGCCATCTCCTAACGCTTGTGAGTTTAACTGATCCAGTTGTATACTCTTAGCATTTAATACAGAAGTAAGAGTTCTTGCACTTTCAATAAAATTAATTCTTGCAGTTGAACTTGCAGGATATTCATTTAAATTGTTAACCGCATCGAAAAAAGCTGCTAATGCACCATCTATACCCTCACCATCAAGGTCATCAAAAATCTTTGCTAAATCACCTAAATTTCCCAACTGTTGCTGATATTTATTCAAATCAGACAACTGTGTACGGTAGTAATTATTGAGATAATCATTATTATATCTCATTACATTTGCAATCATAACACCACCGTTAGAACGAACCTGTGCTTCAACATTATTTCCGATTACTCCTGCTATGTTTCTTGTTGCAAGATTAACCCTCTGCTTTGAATATCCTTCAGTATTCATATTAGCAACATTGTGAGAAACAACACTGATTGCGGATTGATTAACCGAAAGAGCATTTGATGCAATGTTTAGAGAATTAAATAAACTGACCATAATTTACCTCTGTTTTCTACTTTGTAGTTATAAAATTATAACTATTGTACCTGTTTGTTTGTTCATTATACCAATATTTTTGTTTGCCCTTCAAATTTCTTCATTTACAGTCCACATATTCAAATCATGTGTATCTGTTTTTCCTGTTTCATTGTAATTACTTCCTTGTGGAGCAAACGCATCAACAATAGTTTCTAACATCTTGTTAGTTATTGTAATGCCATGTTTTAATAATTCCACATTTTGATTATTTAGTAACACTAACTGGTCTAAAATGTTACAAATCTTAACTTTTCTTAACAATAGAGCCTCTTTATAAGACTCATTTTCTTCCCCTAAAAGCTCGATATAGTCTGACATTGAGCAGTCTTTATTGAAGTGTTCTATAGACATCTTTTGACGTGCTGTATTCAGCTTAACAATTAGTTCATTTTGAGCAATTATTTTATTATCAACTTCTACCAAATCTCCGGACTTTGATTTTTTCAAGAGCTCTTTTTTTTCTTCGAAAAGAACCTTTAAACCCTCATAAGCCGTAATTTCATCATCTATAGCTGCTAACAGTTTTTTAAATTCGATTTTGTCCATTTTGAATAGGTGAATAAGTGAATAAGTGAACAACTTGATAAGCAAATAAGTGAGATTTAAACAAATTTCTTATTAACTTAACTCTCATTAACTTAACTCTTATTAACCTTTCCTCCTTCCTTAGAGCCTTGATATCATAGTGTCGTAGTGCTGCCATTAGAACAGATACTTAATAAATCTGTTAAATATACCTTCATTTTGGTTTCTGGAGATTGCGCCACGGCCAGAGAGTGCAAATTGAAGATTAGCCACTCTATATGAATATATTTCGCCGTTTTCATTAAGCCACCTTGGATCAACCACACCTGTTACAAGAAAATCCATTCTTTCATTCCCATTAACGATCGTTTTCTTACCCTGCACGTTAAGATTACCGTTTGGCAACTGTTGTACGACTTGGACTGCAACTCTGTCACCTAAAGCCATTGCACGTGAACCGGTCGCTGAATTTGATACATCATTCGTTCCGCCATATCCATCAGAACCTTTCAGTCCTGAAATATGCAGCCAATCTTTAATAAATGAGGTAAAAGAATCTGTTGTAGTTGATTCTTTCTTTGATGAATATGAAAGGTTATCATTAACCGAAATATTTTCGCTCATTATAATAGATATCAAATCTCCGATTTGGCGAGCCTGAACACCACCAAATAATGAACGAGGAACTCCTTGGTAGTGCTGAGTTGCACCAAGTGTAAACAATGACTCCGCATTTACACTTACCGTTGTAAATACCAGCAAAGCTATTAGTGTTGTGATTAATTTTTTCATTTTTATGTCCTCACAAATTTTGATTAACATAACCATTCAGCTATTACGCTTCTTCCATACATTAGTCCGTATTTTATATCGTCATCAGTGATATTATATTCACCTACATACTCGGCAAATTTACGTATATCAGCAACATCAACTCGGTCAAGCAGAGTTTTTGGGGCGGATTTTGTACCACTGCCTGTACTTTCAATTATGGTGTCAGTTTCGATGCTTTCAGGCTTCGTTATGCGTGAACTTGACCTAAATGCATTTGCTGCTGAAAATTTTTGTACGTTATTATTTCGTTCTACTCTCATTTTTATTAAGTGAATAAGTGAATAGGTAAATAAGTAAATAAGCGAGTTTAAATAATTTTCTTATTAACTTATTAACTTGACTCTTATTAACTTTTCTCCTTTCCTATTTTTTGATTTAACACTCTTAGTTAACATATTTTTCCATTTGTTTATAAATCTGATCAGCTAAACCGATTGAAGTTCGCGGGTTGCTTGCCATATCATGTGCCATTTGCTGGAATACGATTGATTTAAACGTATCAACGTAAGGCGATTTCTCACCAAAAATGCTGTTCGAACGGTCAACTGTTTTATCCATTTGAGAAAGCATTTTTGTTATAAAAATTGATTCAAATTCTTCTCCTGCCTTCCTTAACTGTGCCTTAGAATCTCCCGATTCTTTAATTCGGTTATAAAGAACCTGATCGGAGTTAACTACCTGCGCTTTATTCAGGTCATGTTTTATTAAATCTATTGTAGGTGTTGAGAAATCCATTTTAATTAAGTGAATAAGTGAATAGGTAAATAAGTGAATAAGTACTTTAAAAATTTCTTATTAACTTATTAACTTAACTCTTATTAACTTATCCTCCTTTCTATATTACTATCAACTCAGCTTGTAAGCTTCCTGATTTTTTGAGTGCCTGAAGAATTGATATCAGATCAATCGGAGCAACTCCGATTGCATTTAATGCCGAAACTAAATCATTTAAATTGCTGTTAGCCGGCATATGTATTAAACTTCCCGGAGCTTTATTTATTTGTATATCAGAGTTTTCAAATCCTACTGTTGCACCTTCAGCAAAGCTGTTAGGCTGGGAAACCTCGTTGGTGGTTGAAACAGTAACCGTAATATTACCGTGGGCAACAGCGGCGGGGAGTAATTTAACATCTGCACCAATAACAACCGTCCCAGTGCGCTCATTTACAACAACTTTAGCTCTCTCTAACGTTGGTGAAACCTCAAGATTCTCAAGCAGTGATACAAAAGTTACTCTGTCATTAATAAATCTTGGCGGAATTTGTACTCTGACAGAGCTGCCGTCAATAGCTTGCGCCGGTGCAAGCGGAGCTATCGCATTTGCGATTCTTGAAACCAGAGTATAATCCGATTTGTCAATTGAAAGTGTTATTGAATCTTCATCGCCAATTTCAGTATAAATATCACGTTCTATAATTGCACCGCCGGGGATTCTGCCTGAAGTAGTAATTGCAGTTCTTGCAGAAGATCCGCCGGCAATTTTATTAATACCACCAACTGTTAATGGGCCTTGAGCAACCGCAACTGCTTCACCGTTTGGAGCTTTCAATATTGTTTGAACCAAAACGCCGCCTTCTAAGCTCTTTGCATCAGCTATTGCTGAGCATGTTACATCGATTTTATCACCGTTTTTGGAGAACGGAGGAACCGTTGCCGTAACTATAACTGCTGCTGAAGCACCTTTTTGGATATAGTTTTCCTGTTCAATAACCGTTCCTAAATTTCTTAACATCATTTTGTTAGTAATCTGGGTTGAACGGGAGTTATCACCTGTCCCGGGAAGACCGACGACTATACCATACCCTACAAGCTGGTTATCACGCACCCCTTTAATGTGCGTAATATCCATTATACGAACTTTTGCTTCAATTGCTTGAGCGGGAATTGTCCATGTTATAAAACTCATCAATATTAATATTGTTGTAAATAGCTTTTTCATTTTTTACAAGTGAATTAGTGAATAGGTGAATAAGCGAATAGGTAAATAAGTAAATAAAAACTCTTATTAACTTATTAACTCAACTCTTATTAACTTATTAACTTAAATTCACTTTTCCTCCTTCCTATATATTAACCAAAACCCTGTTTTCACCGATTACTTTCCCTGTATAAACTTTTTTGTAGTTTTTATTTTCAACATTTACATAATCACCATACATTCCGTCTGCCATAGCGGTTCCGTCTATTGTAATCATTACTGCACCATTTGCAACAAAATATATTCTGACATCCCCGTTTCTTGCCACATCCGGACGCATTTTCACAAATCTTTTGTCAATAATTTCACCTTTTTGGAATGCTTTTTTCGCTGACATTTCTTTTTCAAGAACTCTATCTGTTAAAACGTAATCCATTTTCATTGAGACATCAATTCTTTTAACTTCCGTTGTTTCTTTGGTTATGGACTGTTCTCTGTTTATAAAATCAGATGCTACAAGTACATCTTTATAAACGGAAGTTTGTGCCGGAAGGTTCAATGTTTTTACAAATGCATCATTTACGTACACATCAATTCTTTTTATATCTCTCGGAACAATTTTTTCCGCACCTTGGGTAATTTTATAAGTAACTTTTCCATCCGGAAGTTGAATTTCTGCAAACGGAGTTGCCATGATTTTTACCTGTACGTCAGCATCATGATACTGTTTTTTATATGTTTCAGTGAGTTGATTTGCAATCTGTGTTTTTACTTGTGCAGAAGTTACAACCTGAGCATTTGCAGGCTGAACAGATACAAGGATTAGTGCAAAAGTGAATAAGCAAATAAGCGAATATGAGAATAAGCTCATTTTATTCGATTCTTTCATATATTTAATTTTTGATAAAATATCAATTCCCATTTTATAACTCTCTTATTAACTTATTAACTTAACCCTTATTAACCTTTAAACCATATTATTCGTCATCTGAAGTACATTGTTAGAAGAATTAATCAGTCTTGAATTTGATTCAAATGCACGTTCTGCTTTGATTAAGCCGACTAATTCGTCAACAATTTGAATATTAGAACCTTCGAGCATACCTTGTTGAATCAACCCCAAACCATTTTGCCCAGGAGTATCCTGAACAGGATTGCCTGATGCTTGCGTTTCTTTATACAGATTATGACCAATTGACAATAGACCTGAAGGGTTCTGGAACTTAACCAATTGAAGTGACCCTACAATTGATTGTTGTGTCTGCCCCGGAAGTGTTACCGAAATATTACCGTCTTGTGTGATTGTAATTTCAGTAGCATCACGAGGAATTGAAACAGAAGGTTGAATCAAAAGTCCATCATTTGTACAAAGCTGTCCTAATGAGTCTACCTGCAAACAGCCGTCACGGGTATATGCGAGAGAACCGTCTTCTTTCATAACTTGCAGGAAACCTTCACCTTCAATTTCTATATCAAGCTGTCTGCCGGTAGAAATTGCAACACCTTGAGTGAATACCCTCGTTGTAGCTGCGGTTTTGACACCTAAGCCGATTTCTATACCAACAGGCTGATAAGTTCCTTGATTCATCAAAGCGCCGGGAGTTCTTTGTGCTTGAGATAATAAGTCCTGAAATTCAATTCTTACTTTTTTAAATCCTGTCGTATTAACGTTGGCAACATTATGTGCAATAACATCAAGATAATTTTGTTGTGCTATCATGCCTGTTGCAGCTGTTGTTAATGATCTTAGCATTTATTCTCCTCCTGAATTAATAAGTTATTCTATAATTTTCTTATTAACTTATTAACTTAACTCTTATTAACTTTTCTTATGACCTCAATCTTCCTACCGAAACTGCTGTTCTTAACATTTCATTGTTAGTACTAACCGTTTTTGACAAAGATTCATAGTTTCTTGTTGTGCTTATTGTATTAAGCATTTCTCTTATTACGTTTGAATTTGAACACTCAAGCATCCCCTGCTGAACGGTAAACTTTCTTGAACGAAGCTCCGGATTGTTTTGAATGTCCCTTGGAACAAATCTGGCATCTCCTATTTCAAACAAATCTTCTTTGTCTGAAAAATCAAATATTCCGATTGTTTGCATTGGAATTTTTTGAGTGTATGAATTCATCTCAATATTTCCACTTTCGCCTATTATTATTTCCATTTTGTCCCGCACCAGTTCAGGGTCAAAATCTTCAGGAATCATTCTTATTCTGCGATTATTTACATCGAGTACATATTCGCCTTGTTTTGTAACAAGATATTCATCGCTGTTTACCGTAAATGAGCCGTTTCTGGTGTAAGATTCTTTACCGTCGACATCACGAATTTTGAAGAATCCGTCTCCCTCAATTGCAACATCAAACCTGTTTCCTGTTTTTTCCAAAGCCCCTTGAGAAAAATCGTGAGTGTACGTTAAAGAAACAGAGCCCATACTCAAATCACCTAAGTACCTTCCGGCATCATTTCTCAAAATAGAACCCTGTTGGGCAAAAACAGCAGATTCCATAATATCCTTAAATCTTAATTGTCCCCTCTTAAACCCTGTAGTATTGACATTTGAGAGATTATTTGCAATATTATCCTGTGCTTCCATAAGAGCAAGCATACCTTTTGCAGCAGATTCCAGTCCTCTTACAATCATTATGCTTCTCCTTTCATACGGTCATATTTGCTTAAAACGCTCTTTACATAATTTTGGGTTTCAGCATAGGGAGGGATTCCACCATACTTTTTAACGGCATTCGGCCCTGCGTTGTACGCAGCAAGCGCTAAAGACTTATCATTATTAAACCTGTCCATAAGACCTTTTAAATATTTAGTACCGCCTTCAATATTCTGTTCAGCATCATATGCATTTGTAACACCTAATCCTTGTGCAGTAGAAGGCATTAATTGCATAAGCCCCATTGCACCGCAATGTGAAGTTGCATTTGGGTTAAATCCGGATTCTTGATTAATAAGTGCTTTTACAAAATCTTCATCCAGTCCGTTTTTGTCTGAGTATTTTGAAATTAAATCATTTATTTCATTTCTTGAAATTGAGGTCGGATTCTTTGAATGACTTACCTTAGTATCTAAAATGTTTTGAAAATCCTTATCTGGTTTTTGAGCATATGTTTCCAAGGATTGAAATTGTCTTTCAATCATACTAATTCTATGTAACGTAATGTCCAACCCCGAAAGCTGCACCTTCTCTACCTCTTCCAAATTTTTATATTCTTACCAAGTCTTTTGGGGATATATTATCCCCCATAATCTACAATTACAGTTTATTATATATATTTACACCTAACATCAATCAATTGGTTTAAATTTAATTTTGCTTATAGACCATGTGGTCAATATTGTGCAGTAAAGATTTTTTGTCATTCTGAGCCTTTCCTCCGCCATTCTGAGCCATTTCCCACTCGTCATTCTGAGCCATTTCCCACTCGTCATTCTGAGCCGAAGGCGAAGAATCCGGATTACACCAAGTCCTCCCCTTGAGGGAGGACCGAAATCTTTGATTTCGAGGTGGGGTTAAAAAGTGAAGATATCGTTGTATTTCACCCCGCCCCTGATTTTGCACAATAACAAAGTTATTGGCAAAATCTTCCCCGCCCTCATGGGGTGGGGATAAAATGGTGGGAAGGGAGGGGAGGTTGCAATCCGACAAAAAAATAAGCCCGTCAAAATGATGGACTTATTTTTATATAATTCGTATCGAACTATAGCTTATACTCAGCCTTTAGGCCGTTTTCCATGATATGGCCGGCACAACGAGTTGCATGTATCGGTTTTTGATTTCTCTGGCAAGCAGCAGTCCATCGGTCATCCTGATTTGTCTCACCTGAAAAACCCCAAGGACGTAACGAACCGTCATCCATTACATCAAAATAAAACAAGTCTTTTGAGTCTCTATTCGGTCCGCTATCGCCATTTATATCAACTACCAGACTATTAAAAGCACGACCTATAGTCCTCATATGAGCGAGTGTTGGTGATGATGGTCTAGTCCCGCTATCCATTCCTATAAACTTATAAATAACACCGTTAGAAGCTATAAACTCAGGTACAGTTTCAACAACAGTGCCTTTCATATGATGACTCAAATACTCTGCGAAACAGATAGGTACGGTCAAAACCGTATTTTCACCGCAAAGTCCTACTGCAGGAACACTGGCTCTTGAAATAGCATCCACCTGAGCATCATCAAGCATGGCTTTTGTCGCCTGCTCAAATTCAGCGACTGCCTTACCTAATCTTGGACCAATTTTTGCCGCTTGTGTTTGTGCAGTAAAAGTCGGAATAACCATTGCGGAAACTACGCCTATTATACCAATGGTGACCAATACTTCCGCTAAAGTGAAACCTGTTTTTTTCATTCTATAGTCCCTTCACCTTATTTATATAAAGCCTTCATACCATTTTCAACAACGTGACCTGCACAGAACATAGCGCCTGCAGGGCTACCTGTTGTTCCTGGCTTGTGATCAGCTTGACAAACGCCAGCATCACTCCATTTCTTAGTTCTAGCGCCAGG
>JAEEXX010000104.1 GCA_016287985.1 Candidatus Gastranaerophilales bacterium | reverse complement strand
AAGGATTGTTTCACCTTCTTTTACATTGTCACCGTTTGATTTTAAAACTCTCAAAACTGTGCCCGGAAGAGGTGCTTTAATCTCTGCACCTTCACCTGAGCTTGCTGCAGCGCTATTTTGAGTTTCATCAATTCCGTCAGTAATTGAAATTGTATAATCTTTGCCGTTGACTGTTGCTTTGTTTCCGTCAAGTTTAACTGCATATTTAGTGCCGTTAACGGTAACTGTGCAGCCTTCAGATGATGAAGATGTTGCTGCTTTCTTCTGATTGGCTGATTTATCAACGCTGATAACGCCTTTTCCAAGGAGGAAGTCGATACCTTTATCAACGTTTCCGTCTTTGCAGGCAGCAGCTATGAATAAATTTTCATCCGTAACGGGTAAGCCTGCGGCTTTTAATCTTTCTTCCGCTGCTTTTAAACCTTTTTCCGGGTCTTTTTCATTTAAATCAACAACTTTTTCGGTTGTGGGCTGCATATTTAATTTTTCGCTTGCCCATTTAACAAGTTCGGGGTCCGGTTCACAAGGTGTTTTACCAAAGTAACCCAATAACATTTTCGCATACCCCGGGTTAGCATTTTCCCAAGGTTGTTCTGATATTGTATTTAAGAAAGATTGTTGAGCATAAAATTGAGAAACAGGTGTAACAGATGTTGCGAACCCGCCTCTTGCAACAACTTCTTTCATATTTGCAATTAATTTCGGGAATTTATCAAGCATACCCATATCTTTTAGTTGGTTAACAGTTGTAGCCGTTGCACCTCCCGGGAGAGGAGCTTGAATAAGAATAGGATTAACCGCCAAGGAAATTGGCGAAAGCGGATAATCTTTCATACATTCTTTAAATATTTCCTCGGTTTCCATAATTCTTTTAATATCCAAACCTAAATCATACTCAGTACCTTTAAGAGCATGCCACATTGAAATTATATCCGGCTGGCCTGTTCCGCCTGATACAGGCTTCATCGCCAAATCGATTCCGTCAGCACCGCCTTCAAGGGCTGCTAAATATGCAGCCAATCCTGTTCCTGCTGTTTCGTGAGAATGGAATCTTATATGAGCATTTTCACCTAATAATTCTCGTGCCATTTTTACCGTAGCATATACTTTTCTCGGGTTTGAAGTCCCTGATGCGTCTTTGAATGCAAGTGAATCAAACGGCAAACCTGAATCAAGAATATTTCTCAAAACCTTTTCATAAAAAGCAACATCGTGTGCACCTTCACACCCGTATGGTAATTCCATCATTGTGATTGTAACTTCGTGCTGAAGACCGTATTTCTTTATTGATTTAGCTGAATCAATTAAATTATTTACATCATTCAATGCGTCAAAGTTTCTGATAACATTCACACCATGTTTTGCAAACATTTTTGCGTGAAGGTCAATAACGTCACGGGGTTGAGAATTTAAACCAACTACATTCACCCCCCTCGCGAGTGATTGTAGTTTTATATCAGGACCGACGACCTCTCTTATTTTATCCATTGTTTCAAAAGCATTTTCATTACAGAAAAATATTGGTGCCTGAAATCTTGCACCGCCTGCAGTTTCAAAATGCTTAATCCCTGCACTGACTGCTGACTGAAGTGCAGGTATAAAATCATTTACAAGAACTTTTGCTCCGAATATTGATTGAAATCCGTCCCTAAATGATGTGTCCATTACCTTGATTAATTTTGCCATTTTTATATCTCCATTTATATTGTAAAACTTATATAATTATTCCTTTTTAGTTAATAGGTTGATAAGAGCTAAGTTAATAAGAAAATTTTATATGTCTTATTAACTTATTAACTTTGTACTTATTCACTTTCTAAACAATGCCGCAACTATTGCTGCTGCGATTTCCGAATCATCCGAAGTTACTGCTTTTTTAGCACCTGCTTGAACGGAAATAACTTCAGGGAAAATCTCATTCAGTTTTCTTACGATTTTTGACATAAAAAACATAGAAATTATCATTAAACATAAAAAAGAAAGCACAGTTCCCATACCTATAAGCATGGCAGATAAGCCTTCAATCCACAGTTCATTCATAAAATATCTCCTATTAAAAGTGTGTGTTCTTTATTATTTTTATCAACTATCTTTAATGCTCCGTTATCTGTTATTTCGACTGCTTTACCTTCAACTATTTTGTCAAAAACTTTAACCGAAACATTTTTGCCGAGAAATGAAGCCCTTTTAATATAACCTTCCTTTATTAATAAGAAGCCCTCCTCTATAAATTTATCATACAACAAACAAAATTTGTCCGTAAGTTTTTTTAAAAAATCTTCTTTATCAATTTCTTCGCCGATTTCAATATTTAGAGAAGTCGCAGGCTGATTAATTTGGTCAAGAATTTCTTTTGAAGAATTGAGGTTTACACCAACCCCCAAAATAAGTCCTTCAAGATTTTCACCATCATTAACTCCCTCGGCTAAAATTCCTGAAATTTTCTTGCCGTTTATTTGGATATCATTCGGCCATTTAATTTTTGGCATAACTCCATATTCTTCAAAAGTTTCCGCCAAAACAACACAAAGATACTGCGTAAGATTTGAATAAACCTCTTCCATTCTGTTTGAAGGCTTCAGAATGACACTCGCATAAATGTTATCAGTCCCAATATTATTCCATGTTCTGTTCAGCCTTCCTCTTCCTGCTGTTTGATTGTACGTATAAACAACAGTTTTATCCTCTAGCTCTGAAATATGTTCTTTTGCCCACTTGTTAGTAGAATCTACAGTGTCTAAATAAACTCGTCTCATACCGAAATTATATAATAAAATTTTTTTGAGATATAATTTACATATTGATTTTTAAAGGAGTGAGTGAACATGCGCCAAAGACCAAATGAACAGGATAAGTTTGAGAGAAGACACAACTTCGAGGCAGTAGAAGAAAATTTAACAAAAGCCCAGGTAAAAGAGGAGGCTTCGAGATGCCTTAATTGCAAAAATCCAAGATGTGTTGCGGGGTGTCCGGTAAATATAAAAATACCGGATTTTGTGCATGCATTAAAAGAAGATAACATTGAAAAAGCCGGTGATATAATTCGTGAAACAAGTATGCTTCCGTCAGTTTGCGGAAGGATTTGCCCGCAAGAAAAGCAATGCGAAGGGAATTGTGTTTTGGGAATAAAAGGTGAATCTTTAGCAATTGGAGCATTGGAAAGATATGTTGGTGATAATACCGATGCGCATACTCAAGTTCAACCGAACACAGGCAAAAAAGTTGCTATTATTGGTTCGGGTTGCGCAGGAATTACTGCAGCTGCTGATTTGAGAAAAGCTGGGCATGAAGTCACTGTTTTTGAAGCTCTACACAAATTCGGCGGAGTTTTAAGATATGGAATTCCTCCTTTCAGACTTCCGAGAAAAATATTAGACAGAGAGCTTGACAGCCTGAAGAACATGGGGGTTAAATTTGAAAAAAATGTTGTTGTGGGAAAATCAATTACCCTAAAACAACTAAAAGATGACGGATTTGATGCAATATTTATTTGCTCCGGTGCAGGTTTGCCTAAAATGATGAATATTAAGGGTGAAAATCTGAATGGAGTTTATTCAGCAAATGAATTCTTAACAAGAGTCAACCTAATGGGAGCAAATGAATTAAACAATCCTACACCACTAAGAGTAGGAAAATCCGTTGCCGTTATCGGGGGCGGTAATGTTGCAATGGATGCCGCAAGAACTTCTGTTCGTGTCGGATTTGAAACGGTTTATATAATATATCGAAGAACTGAAAAAGAACTTCCCGCAAGGTTGGAAGAAATCAGGCATGCTAAAGAAGAAGGTGTAATATTTAAATTTCTCATGGCACCTGTTGAAATCCTCGAAAAAGAAGGTTATGTTGATGGAATGAAATTTGAAATCATGGAACTTGGTGAACCGGATGAATCCGGGAGAAGAAAACCTGTCGGAACGGGTAAATATGAAACCGTAGACGTTGATACTGTAATCGTAGCTCTTGGAACAGGACCCAATCCTATTATTCAAAAGTCTTCCGAACTTGATGGAATAATTTTTGAAACAGACAAAAAAGGATATTTTGTCGTTAATGAGGAAACCAGAGAAACTTCCATTCCTGCCATTTTTGCTGGAGGCGATGTTGCTCCCGTCGGAACTTCAAATGCAATAAACGCTATGGGCGCCGGAAAAAAAGCAGCAAAAGCTATAAATGAGTATTTAATGAGTAAATAGTATGAAAAAAGTTTATATAGAAACAATGGGCTGTCAAATGAATAAATCGGATGCTGAACGTATGTACGGCATGCTTGAATATTGCGGATATTTTCAAACAGAAAATCCTAAAGAAGCAGACATGCTTATCGTTAATACATGTTCAATACGTAAACTTTCTGAGGACAAGGCATACAGCCAAATCGGGGTTTGGGGCAAATGGAAAAGCGGAAACGTAAATGAAAGAGGCACACGAATTTATAACGAATATCCCAAGATAGTTTTTGCAGGTTGTGTTGCACAGCAATACGGACAAGAAGTCTTTAAACGTGCACCCTATGTTGATTTGGTTTTGGGAACGCAAAGACTCTATGAACTTCCGAATCTCGTAAAAAGAATAGAAAACGGAGAACGAATTGTTTCAATTGACGAAACCCCTTACACAGAATCGGACATCAAAATTAATCGTGTAAAAGGTATAAATGCCTGGATCCCGATTATGGAAGGGTGTAATAATTTCTGCACATATTGTATAGTCCCTTATACAAGAGGTCGTGAACGTTCACGCAAACCCGAATTAATTATTGCAGAGGCAAAAAAAGCCCTTTCAGAAGGATTTAAGGAAATTACTCTATTGGGACAAAATGTGGACAGCTATGGTAAGGATTTAGAACCTCATCAGAATTTATCTTGGCTATTAAGACAATTAAACTCCCTTGAAGGAAACTTCAGAATCAGATTTGTAACAAACTATCCGACTGATATTACAGATGAACTTATTGATACAGTTCTTGAATTGGATAAAGTTTGCGAATACTTCCATATACCGATGCAGTCAGGTGACGATTATGTATTGAAGAAAATGAATCGGCGATATGACTATGCAACATATAAAAAGATTTGCGACCATTTGCGTTCGAGAATTAAAGATGTAACAATAACAAGCGACTTTATTGCGGGTTTCCCGGGAGAGACGGAAGAGCAGTTTGAAAATACACTTAAAGCTATGACAGAATTAGAACTGGATTACTCAAACACGGCCGCCTATTCTCCGAGAGAGAGAACGGTTGCAGCGAAGTGGACAGATTTGTATATACCGGAGGAGATAAAAACAGAACGTTTGGCGAAATTAAATGAGCACAATCGTGCTTGCTGCCTAAAATCTAATAAAAAATACATTGGAAGAGAGATGGAAGTCCTTATAGAAAACTATGAAGTCCGTAAAAACGGTAATAAGGTTATAACAGGCAGAACGAGAAATAACAAAATAGTTCATATTCTCTGTGATAAGGATTTGAGGGGTAAATTTATTAACGTAAAGATTACAAATGCCAAAACCTGGTACCTTAACGGGGAAATGATACAATGAAAAACATCAGACAATCAAATAAATCCGTCATTGCGAGCAAAGCGAAGCAATCCAGGGGGTAAATCCAGGGGGTAAATCCAGGGAGTAAATCCAGGGAACAGAAAATGACAGAAAAGAAATCGTATATATACATATTATTCAATAAAAGAAATGGAACTCTTTATACAGGTGTTACTTCTGATTTAATTAAGCGTGTGTATGAACATAAGAACAAACTTGCAGATGGTTTTACCAAGAAATATGATGTGGATAGGCTAGGCTACTACGAAGTATTTAGTGATATTGCTAATGCTATAAAAAGAGAAAAACAAATAAAGGGCGGTTCAAGAATAGCAAAAATCAAATTAATTGAATCAATTAATCCGGAATGGAAAGATTTGTATTATGATATAATTTGACTGGATTGCTTCGGAAAAATTTTTTAATTTTTCCTCGCAATGACGAGGATAAATAGGGAAATTACAGAATGAAAAACATCAGACAATCAAATATAAACAAAATATTCCCCTCTCCAATGGGAGAGGATAGAATTTCAAAGTTCGTTAGAACTTTAGAAATTCTTGGAGAGGGTTAGTTATGAATGAACGTAATATTTTAGCAAAAGTTTTAAGGAAAAATTCTACTATACAAGAAAGGCGTCTTTGGAATATGCTTAAAAATCATCAATTTCATGGACTAAAATTTAAACGACAACAACCTATGGGAAACTATATCG
>JAEEXX010000103.1 GCA_016287985.1 Candidatus Gastranaerophilales bacterium | reverse complement strand
ATAAAGAGCCGATAGGTTTTATGCCTGTCGGCTCTCTATAGTAGGGATGATAGTGGAGAGAACGAGTTTTTTCGCGAGTTGCGTGAGCGAGCGGAGGCTGGAGTGCTTTTGTTGAATGTGCGTGAGCACAGGAAACAAAACACGGAATTGCCGTTCAACGCGAGCGAACAAGACACGAGCCTCGTCTCCCGCTCCATAAAGAAGCCATGAACTTCTGTTCATGGCTTCTTTATTTTTGAGTGCGTAAAAGAGGTGAGAACTCGCCGCAGGTTGTTTAAACCTGTCCGAGTTCGGCGGATTTGCGGACGGACGACACGAACAAAGTGAGTTAGTCCGGATAGCGAGGGAATTGAGCAAACTTGAACCAAAGGTTCAATTGCGAAACTTTCCGAGCGTGGAGCAAATCCAAGAGAAGCCTCGTCTCCCGCCCCATAAATAGAGAAGGTTTCCAGACCTTCTTTTTTATTGCTTTTTTGGCTGTGTGCAATCTGTGTGTAATTGCTCATACAAAACTTATTCAAAAATTAGTGAAACTAAAAAGTTCTTGCTTTTGGGATTGCTGATGTAAACATTGAAAGCAATGATTATTAATAGCACTTATAGAAACTTTATTATTTAAAATATTTGTGTTATTTTAATCTAAACAAAAATATTTTATTCGGATACTGTACAATCGGAATTAAGTTTAAGAGTATGAAATGGCAAAAATTTCAATTATAGTGGCTGTGTACAATGTCGCTCCGTATTTAAGACGTAGCATGGATTGTCTAATTAATCAAACAATGGATGATCTGGAGTTCATCTGTGTCGATGACTGCTCAACAGATAATTCACTTTCCATATTAAGAGAGTATGAAACAAAAGATTCCCGCTTTAAAATCATCACTTCAGAAGTTAACGGTGGAGCGGCTGTCGCAAGAAACAAAGGTCTTAAAGTGGCAACAGGCGAATATTTGGGTTTTATTGATCCTGATGACACTATAGATTTGAATTATTATGAAGAATTGTATAAAAAAGCAATAGAGGCAAACTATGACATAGTAAAGTGCTAAAGAGTCACTATCAACAATCAAAATACAAAGATAAGTAATTTAAATAAATATATATCTAAATACGGATTATCTTCTTTTGGTAATGAATGGACAACTGCAATTTACAGATCTTCTATTGTATTTAATAATAATATTGAATTTCCGGATGAAATAAGAAAAGGTCAAGATACGGTTTTCTTGTACAGAGTAATGTTAAAATCCGACACCATAGCTCTGATTGATAATGTCAGCTATTACTATTACAGACGAGATAATAGCTTAAATGCGGATGAATTATCTCTAAATAGTCTTAAATCTGCACTTAAAGCATTAAATATTGTATTAAAAGAAATTAATAAAAGCAATTTGTATGAAAAAAGTTGTGATAATTATATACGTGCATATAGCAGATTGTTAAGAGCAGTAATACAGGGGTTTTTATTTAGAAACCAAACTTTTGCTGCACGAAAGCTGTGTGTAAAATTCTTAATAGATAACTACCGTACATGCAAAAGCAAGAAAAAAGTAAAAGAAAATTTTAAACCGGAATGGATGATTAAATATTTGGAAAACAATCAGAGCTTGTTACTTGTGTTATGTTTAATGATGTATAGAACAGGAAATGAGTTACTTGAACTAAAACCTATTGAAAAAATGTTCTCAATTAAAAATAAAATGGTAAAAAAGCAAAAATATATTATTGTTAATGTTTTTGATAAAAAGATTGAATACAAGCTCGGAGACGATAAACTAATTGAAAAAATATTTTCAGTTAAAAATAAAAAAATAAATAAAAGGAAATATAAAGTCATCACCATTTTGGGAATAAAAATTAAATTCAGAAAAAAAGAACCAGAAAAAAATATTATTCAAAACAAAAAAAATAATAACAATCGTAAATTAATTGCTGTTTGCGGGTTTTGGTGTTCCGGTTCAAGCACAGTTTGTGATATGTTATCGGAATTTAGGAACACAACTTCTTTTTCTCACAGAAAAATATATTCAGGCAATATTAATATTGAAAATAATACATATTGCGAAATTAAATTTTTTCAAGAGAAATATTCAATATTGAAATTAGTTAGTTCTTTTAAAACAGGAAATAGTATAGAACAAGACTATGCAATAAGAAAATTTATAGAGTTATTTTATAGATACCATGATGAAAATAAAGATAATCCATTGTTTCAAAATGATTTTTTAAAAATTAATACGGATTTTTTGGAAAATATTTTAGAACTTGATAATTATACAAAAAGTTACATGAAAAATAGGAGATATCCGGTTACTTTATCTCGAGAACAGGACACCTTCGAGGGCTGCTGTTTTTTATATAAATATCCTTCACATCCTTATGTGTTTTATAAATTTAAGAAGTTATCCGGTAATGAATTTAATAAAATTGTTTCCGGCTATTTCAATGATTTTTTCAGTAATATGAGCGGTTCAAATAATTTAATATTAGATCAATTATTTAGCTCTAACAGTTTCATTTTAGATAAAATGAATTTCTATATGAAGGATAATCCGATTAAAGAAATTTGTGTATGGCGAGACCCAAGAGATCAGTACATAAATTTGTTAAAAGGACACCCAAATTATGACGCAGTTGTACCAAAAAATTTTATTCTTTGGTATCAGAGAAGATACAAGAAGCTGCAACACCCTTCTGAAAATAGGCTATCTGTGCGATTTGAAGATATGGTATTGAACTATGACGAAACAGTCAAAAAAATTATAGATTTTCTGGGATTGGATGAAAAAGATCATATATATAAAAAACAGATCTTTATTCCTGAAAAATCAAAAGTGAATGTTGGGGAATATAAAGAATTTCACGATCAAAAAATATTTAAAGAAATTGAAGAAGAGTTAAAAGATTATTTGTATAAGTAGGATTTTTTGTATATGTCAGAAAAAGAACTTCATTTAATAGTTTTATGGAATAAAGCCAGAGAAAAGCAAGATGAAATAATTGAGGATATTTCCGGCAAACTACAGATTTTAGAATGTATTGATTTGGCATGGACTCCAGAAAATACGATAAATAATTATAAAAGATTTTATGGCTTTTCGGAAAAATCTGCCGAACAAAAAGTTTCTTTTTGTGGCATAGGAAATCCATTATTAATAACGGTAATGGATAACAATCCGAATTACCGGATTGTCGAGTCGAACAGAGGCTTTGAATACCTGAATTATAATATTTTCGCACTCAAACTAAAATATAGAGATTTATTTGGCGGATTGCATGTTGTGCATACAACAAACAATCCCAATGAAGTAAAATATGACATTTGTATGCTTCTTGGTATCAATAGAGAAGATTATTTAAAAACTGCGCCTCTAAAGTGGAACGGCGAAATCAAAAGAGTTAAAAGAGATCTATCAGGCTGCGAGGGATATCAAAGCTTCAAAGAAATGTTTTATGTATTAAATGAAACAACAAATTATGCCGTTCTAAGAAATCATGAAATGTTGCCTAATGAATTTAAAACTGATTTGCATGGGGACATAGATATAATATGTGAAAGTTATAAAAATATTTGTAATATTCTTAATGCGGTTCCGAAATTTAAAGGAAGTGACAGAGTATATAACACTGTAGGCGGGGAAAAAATACCTTACGACATACGATATTTTGGTGATGACTATTATTGCTATAACTTTGAAAAAGATATGCTGGAAACAAAAATAATAAATGAAAATGGTGTTTCTGTCTTATCGAACGAATATTATTTTTACTCTCTGATTTATCATGCCATATATCAGAAAAAACGTGTATCTGTCGATTATTATGACAAAATTTTTGATTTGTTCTGTAAATTAGGCTTAGATAAGAAATATAACATAGAAGAGTACGTATCACTGTTTGATTTATATTTTATTCTGCTTAAAGACTTTATGAAAGAACATAATTATAACTTCTGCCACTTCAGACAAAAAGTAATATACAATGATACTATTTTGCATGTTGAAGAACAGGAACAATATTTAAGAAATCACTATCATCTTGAAAATATCAGGTCATGCAAAATAGATGAAAAACCTTCTTGGAACTATAAATTTTTTGAAGGTTATTTTGAAAATCAACATGTGTTTATCAAAACCGGCGGTTTTAATAAGCTTTGCAAAAATGAATTCAAAATGATGGAAAAAGTGTATGAACTAAATAATATTAATTTTGTAAAACCGTTGCTATACAGATGCGTTCATGATGAACAAAATATTGTTATGGAATATCTCGAGGGAAAGAGCCTTGAATATCTTATAAAACATAACGAAATTACAAACGAGCTAAAAAATATCTTAAAAAATGACTTGGAAGACATTGCAAAAACGCTCACTTGTGCAGGCATTATAAACAGAAACATCAAACCCAGTAATCTTATTTTAGCCTCTAATGGGCATTTTAAACTTATTGACTTCAGATTCGCTCTAAATATAGATAACTATAGTGAGTTTAAATGTTTAATTAATTCGCCGGGTGCATTGGAAGAATTAGGCGGAGAATTTATTGAAGAAAAATTTAATTGGGATGACTTTTATTCAATCTCAAAAATATTAGATATATTTGATATAAAAAGCGATTATATAGAAGAAAATAAAGGCAAATATAAAATAATTTATGAAAACAGTGAGGAAAACAAAGTAAAACAAAAAACAATTAGTAAAAAAACAAATGTCCCGCAAAATAAAAAAAATTCTTTCCTTCAAACATTATTTTCAGTAAAGAATCAGTATAAAAAAGGCTATAAGAGCAAAATTATCAGGATTTTAGGTATAAAAATCAGTAAAAAGCAGAAAGTATTATGAAGAAAAGATTGATAATATCCGTATTATTAACAATAGGAGCGATGTTTAGTACATATAATTTGTGGCATCATGAGAGCACCTTGATATTTATTTCCATTTTGGTACTTTCATTCCTTTTAGCATATAAGATTATGGATTATGTTGCATATTTTAAAGTTATAAAAAATAATTCAAGAATAGATATTGTTTTTCTTTTGATATTTTTTATATTGCTCTGTATTCCGGCATCACATATTTCAAAAGCCATGAAAGCTAAAGGAGAAAACAGATATCTTGCTGAAAAAGCGGTTCTTATAAAACAAAATGGATTAAATCTCAATTATGGAAAAGATTTTTGTGCATATTTTGATGACAGATTTAATTATCGCTATGAAATGATTAGATGGAAAACCATTATAGATTGCAGTTTGAATATGAATTATTGCGCAAATAAGAAAGTAACTTTTTATAAAAAAGAAAATTTTATGTATCGAAACGGCACGTGGGGCGGACCTGCTATTAAAGAAAACAAGTCAGAAGTGCTTCAGGCTTATGCGCAGAATGTAAATAAATTACAACAATATTGTGATAACAATAATATAAGATTATATATGCTTATTATTCCAAGACAAGCTGACTTTTTTGACTATCCTCTTGCCGATAGCAGAAAATATAAACCTGATCCGGCAGAAGAAGTTATTGAATATTTGAAAAACAATACAAAAACCAATATTATATTTCCGATTGATGCAATGAAAGAAGCAAATAAAGAAACTCCGGTCTATTTTAAGACAGATCACCACTGGACAAGAAAGGGAGCTTATATAGGTTATTTTGAACTAATGAAAGAAATTAAAAAAGATTTTCCAAATGTTCACATAGTAGAAGAAAGCTCATTGGAAAAATATTATGATAAAAGAGTCGCAGAGCACTGGTACTCAAAATTTAGTAACGGACAAACATTTCACCATCTCGGTTTACCGAAAAGCTATGCAAAAAAAATTTTAGACACCTCCTATCTGTATTACAAAAATCCAAACAGAGATAAATTAAAAACTAATGTAAAATTTGCCCCAATTCCTGAAATCGGAAAATCAGAAAAAGCAGACAATCAATTTTACTATCCGGATGGTTTGGATAAAAAAATTATGGTATTAGGTAATTCTTTCGGGGGCGGATTAGTTGAATTTTTACCATACAGTTTTAAATATACTGCGAGGTATTATGATAATGACAGGAATATGTACTTAGAAACTTATCAAGAAGTGTTTAAACAATATAAACCTGATATTTTGGTTATAAATATACATAGCGCATACATAAAAAAGTTTTTAAATTTGTTTCCCAATAAGTACAGACAACTTAAAGATTAAAACAATAACCATAAAATCTACCTTTAATTTATATAATGGCAGATTTTAGTGCTTTAGTTAATTTTTATCTATGGTTTGGATGTTA
>JAEEXX010000102.1 GCA_016287985.1 Candidatus Gastranaerophilales bacterium | reverse complement strand
ACCATGAAAATTGGTGTTGATAATCTTAATTTAGGGGATAGAGCGTTAAATTTTGTTATTACAGACAAAAAATTTGATGGCGAGTTCTTTGCGAATTCAAAAACCTTAAGTGGAATTCTTAAAAATGAAGGTTTGAATGTAACTTTACCCAAAACCGGCTCTAATATTTTTGTTCCCGAATTTGAAACAGAAATTTCAAACGGCAATATTATTATTAAAAATAATAAACTCAAATTTAATGATAGCTCAGAAATCACTTATTCCGGAAGCATTGTCAATTATCTTAAACCGAAAACTATAAATTTGAGTGCACACGGCGAACTTTCAACAAGTGACATTGTTAAATTGCTTGGAAAAGAACTCAAACCATATATACATAGTTCGGGTAAGTTGCCGATAAATATTACTATGAACGGAGATAATAAAAAGCAAACACTGCTTTTTCAGACTATAACAGATAAAGAAAATTTTATTACTCCTGTTGATTTTGATGAATTACAGGGTAAAACCGTTATTCTTCAATCAGTCGTTGATTTTAAAGGTAACAGAACAAAAATTAAAAAAACAGGTTTTTATGAAAGGACTGTTACTGTTGATGAAAAAGGAAATGAAATTATCAACCTCAATGAAATTATAGGAATTGATGGAACAATTGCCGGAGATAGAATAAATCTCATAAAAATTACTATGCCAAATACTTTGAATGGGAAAATTTTTGTATTTCCAAACTCTAAATTTAACTTGAGCGGAAGAGCTTTTGTGTTTGGTGAAACTTCAAACCCAAGATTGCGTGGCAGCTTTGCTATACAAACTCTTTCAATACCGGAGCTCTTAACCGATATAAGAAACCTTTCACTCAGGTTCAGAGGCCAAGAAGCTGATATAAATATTGACGACTTACTGATGAATGGTTCAGATATGCAGATAAAAACAACATTGAGCCTACTACCTTCGCCGGTCATAAATGTTACAAATCTGAATATAGTTTCGAGATACCTGAATGTTGATAAATTGATGAAGGTTGTCGAAAGAACAATGAAATATGTTCCTGCATCGTCTTCAGCCACAGCAAGTTCATCTCAGACTGCAGATATCCCTGTCGATATAAGAAACGGATATATAAACTTTGCAAGAATTATTACCGGTAATATTGATATAAAAAATACAACTTCAAGACTTGCCCTCCACAGAAATGTTTTATATCTTAACAATCTCAGGACAACCGCATTTGAAGGAAATGTTAAAGGAGATATTTCCGTCAATCTTCTTACAATGCTTTTAAATATAAAATTAAACGGTGAGAATGTTGATGTAGAAAAAGCTATGTTTGATGCTGCTGGTATGAAGGATATGCTTAGCGGAAGTGCAGACTTCAATACGGATATTTCTCTTCAAGGGACAACCATCAATGAACAGATGAAAAGCTTAAAAGGTACTGTGGATTTCCTTGTAAAAGACGGACAATTCGGGCCTTTTGGTAAAATAGAAAATATGATTCTTGCAGAAAACATAAGAGAATCAAAGTTTTTCCAAACCTTTATCGGAACTATGCTAAGCGGGCTATTATCTGTTGATACAACTCATTTTTCAGAATTAAATGGTGCTTTAAAATTTGAAGACGGAATTTGTTATATAGAGCCAATTACATCATCCGGAGATATTTTGTCTTTGCATTTGTTTGGCAATTTTAATCTGCTTGAAAATCAAATCGATATGAAAGTTAGAGCCAGAATGGCATCTTTAATATCAAATTTATTAGGGCCTATAAGTGCGATAAACCCTGTTAACCTTGTAAACAGCGCCGCAAGTATGAATGTAGTAACTGCAAAAGCGTTTTCACTATTCTGCGAGACTGTTCCGGCTGAAGAGATTGAGAATCTACCAAGTTTTTCAAACTCTTATGTTGATAATTCGGCTACAAAATTCCAAATAGTAGTAAGAGGTGATGTCGCAAAACCATTAACGCTTGTAAAATCTTTCAAGTGGCTTACAACACAAATGGAATTTGCCAGAGCAAAAGAATTTGCAGACAGTTTACCGGAACAAGATCCCGACAGCAAAGCAACAAACATTGAGGAACTTATTGAAGAACAAAATTCATTTGGCTATAAAGCAAAGAAGTTTGGGAAAAAAATCATACACCCATTTGGTACAAAGTAAGGGTTTTTAAAATAGACAAGAGTTTGTACTTATTGTAATATAATTACGTACGGCTGTATAAGAATAAGACATAATGACTAAAGTAAGAGATAACGTTAGAAATTTTTGTATAATAGCACATATAGACCATGGAAAATCTACGCTTGCAGACAGATTGCTTGAAGCAACGGGAACGATTGCCGAAAGAGATATGCAAGATCAATTGCTCGATACCATGGATATTGAGCGAGAGCGTGGTATTACAATAAAACTCAATGCCGCAAGAATGAACTATAAAGCGAAAAATGGGCAAAATTATATTTTTAATCTGATTGACACCCCCGGTCACGTAGATTTTTCTTATGAAGTTTCACGTTCACTTGCTGCTTGCGAAGGCGCATTGCTTATAGTTGATGCTACTCAGGGAGTCGAAGCTCAAACATTAGCTAATGTGTATATGGCAATAGAACAAAATTTGGAAATTATTCCCGTTATTAACAAAATTGACCTTCCCTCTGCCGATGTTGAAGGCGTAAAGCAAGAAATTGAGGAAATCTTAGGAATCGATTGTTCAATGGCGATACCTGTTTCCGCAAAAACAGGAGAGGGAATAGACAAAGTTCTTGAAGCAATCGTAGAGTTTGTTCCTCCGCCTGTTGATAATACTGATAAACCACTTAGAGCACTTGTATTTGACAGTGCTTATGATCCGTATCTCGGAACGCTTTGTTTCTTCAAAATCATGGATGGGAAAATGAGACTTGGTGACAAAGTAAAATTTATGGCATCAGGAAAAGAGTACGATGTTGTTGAAATAGGTTATCTAACCCCAAACAGAGTTCAAGTTGAGGAGCTTGTGTGCGGTGACGTAGGTTATTTTGCAGGCTCTATAAAAGAAATTACCCGTTTTGTCGGAGATACTGTTACACATGCAGAAAATCCGTCAACCGAGCCACTCCCAGGGTACAAAGAGGCATTGCCTATGGTCTTTTCGGGTATGTATCCTGTTGACAATGAAGATTATCACGAACTAAAAGAATCGCTGGAAAAGCTTAAACTATCAGACAGTTCAATAACATTTGAGCCTGAAACATCGTCAGCATTGGGGTTTGGATTTAGATGCGGATTTTTAGGTATGCTCCATATGGAGATTGCGCAGGAAAGATTAGAGCGTGAATATGATCTTTCGCTCGTCACTACAGCACCATCAGTTATTTACAGGGTGCATAAGACAAACGGTGAAGTTGTAGAAATCGACAACCCTGCAAATCTACCAGCTGCACAATATCGTGATTATATAGAAGAACCTTACGTAAAAGTTTCCATAATTACGCCTAACGATTTTGTCGGAACTCTTATGGATTTGGCGCAGTCAAAACGTGGAATTTTTATTAATATGAACTATCTGGACAAAGTTCGTGTGGATTTAATCTATGAAATCCCTCTTAGTGAAGTAATTACTGATTTTTATGACCAATTAAAATCACGTTCAAAAGGCTATGCAAGTTTAGACTACGAATTCTCGGATTACAAGCGTTCAAAGCTTGTAAAACTCGATGTAATGCTTGCAGGAGAGGTAGTAGATGCTCTATCTGTAATTTGTCATGAAGATAACGCTTATTACATAGGACAGAAATTAACTGAAAAACTAAAAACCATTATTCCAAGACAAATGTTTGAGGTTCCGATACAGGCTGCAATTGGCGGAAGGGTTATTGCAAGAACAAACATTAAAGCACTTAGGAAAAGTGTTTTGGATAAATGTTACGGCGGTGATATTACACGTAAACGCAAGCTTTTGGAGAAACAAAAGCGTGGTAAAAAGCGTATGAAAGCGATTGGACGTGTAGAGGTTCCCCAGGAAGCCTTTATGGCAGTCTTAAGTCTTGATGAAGAATGACAAATATATATTTTGGTGTTTCATCACAACACCATAGCTAGGATCATTAATATCATGGCTCCTATTTCCATTGCAGTCGACATGTGCTGTTGAAATTTTTGTGAGTCATATTTTCTGGAGGATTTTTTTGCTTTATTTGCGCTATTTAAACGTTTAATACGTGTTTTTGTATCATCACCCGAAAATTCAGTTCCGAATGTATCATACTCTAATTGGGCAAGTTCTTCATCAATATTCCCATTTGGAGCCCTGTGTTCTGAAAAACCGCTATAATCACCATAATTAGCATACGGCCTTGTAAGATTTTGCTGGCCATATGGCATTGTACCATACCTGTTAAAATTTAGACCATTTAAATCACTTGATGACAGAGCATCACGATCATAATTAAATCTGTTTTTATCTGTCATTAATGATTCAGGGAGTGCCGCTGTTTTGATTCTGTCCATTCTTGTGGAATAGTCATCTACATCATAAATTTTTCCAAAAAGTTTTCTTTCGATAGTAACAATTCGTGTATGAAAATCCCGATTTTTGTACGTTGTTCCAAAAAGTTTATTTTCAATTTCGTCAACAATGGGGTAATCAACAGTGTTGTCTGCAATATTTTCCTCTTCTCTGAATGTATCTTCGCTTGGGGAAATTTCATTTCCTATTTGGTCAGCTATTATATCATTTGCCAAACGTTTTATACGGTTTGACAAATCCCCGCTCGATTCTTTACCGTATATTGTTTTTTCCAACCGACCAACACGATTTTTTAAATCATCATTTATATAATCAAATCCGTATAATTCATTTTCAATCTTTGATATTTCTGCGTTTTGTGTTGCACTATATACAGGATTTTCATTTATAGAACATATATTAACAAATATTATTATCAAAAAATATATAAAAGCTTTTTTCATATCAGTAAACCTTATTTTAGTTACCAATATAAAGTTATTTTTGACATTGTTCTATTGAACAATTTTGTTAAAAATAATAAAAGAAAAATCAATAATATTAGTTAGCTATATGAGTGAAAAATAAAATACTACTGCCATTTTTTCCCAGTTCTAATGTTTAAATATAAAGTTTGGCAAAATCTAAATCACTTTTTGAAGTTATTTTTATATTTTTATAGCTTCCTTCAACAATGTAAACCGGTATATTAAGTTTTTCCAGCATAGATGCATCATCAGTATAATTTTCATTTTTTAATACGATATGAGCTTTTTTAATTAAATCCGTTTTAAATGCCTGAGGAGTCTGTGTATTATAAAGCTTGCTTCTTTCAATTGTACGAATTATTTTTCCGCTTTCATCAACTTCTTTTATTGTATCTGTTGTTTTTGTCATAACAGAAACCGCATCAAGTTTTTGAACAGAAGTTACTACATTCATTATTATATCTTTGGTAATAAGAGGTCTTGCCCCATCGTGTATAATCACATATTTTTCTTTTACTATTTGCAAAGCCTTGTGGACAGATTCTTGCCTTGTTTTTCCGCCTTCAATAAAAATTATACCCGAGTTTTTAAAAATATTTTTTAATTCTCCAATTATAGAAATATTAGTTGGTACTATTATTTCTTTTATTTCACTGAATTCAAAGAAAGGCTCAACCGAATGTTCAATTACGGTTTTCGAGTCAATTTTTTCTAAAAGCTTGTTTGTATTTCCATACCTTGAAGATGTCCCGCCTGCAGTAATTATAAGGGAAAACATTAATACTCTCCTCTAAAATGGTCATATAAACCCAATTCATCATAATCTAAAAAAGTTTCATTTCCGATTTTTAAATATGAACCACCATATTCTTTGACCTTTCCGATTATATAATAATCATCAATATTGGATAAAAATTCTTGCGGAACAGCTGCCACAAGGTTATAATCTTCTGCCCCAAACATCCCTTCAATATAATCAGCTTCTATTGTACAACCACTCGCTTGTGCAATTTTAAAAAGAGCATCTGCAAGACCATCAGAAGTGTCCATCATCGCATAGTCGGACTTGATTTTGGCTGAAATTTGCTCCGAAAATTTCGGATTTAATTTTGGTTCAAGATGAATAGTTATATTTTCTGATTGATGTATTCCATTTTGAAGTTCTTGCAACCCTTTGGTACTTAATCCATATTTACCATTTGTTATGACAATGTATCCGGGCTTTGCAAAAGCTCTTGAAGAAATTCTCCTTCCTTGAGTTCCCCCGACAGCAGTTATGGAAACAAATATTCTATCAGCTCCGGTAATATCCCTGCCTGCAACTTTTGCCCCATAAGCTCCGACATTGACC
>JAEEXX010000101.1 GCA_016287985.1 Candidatus Gastranaerophilales bacterium | reverse complement strand
GGTTCTAATTCAATTTACCGTCAAAAGATTTAATATTATTTATCACATGAGCTTTGACAGTTTTTTTTATAGCAAAGCGGTTCAGCATGTATTGATATTGAGCAATTCGGGTAAAGTAATTGAATCTTATTTTCAATTTCATCACAAATTTTGTGGCATTCGCATATTGTAGTGTTTTCAACGAATTGCAGAATCAAATCTATGTCTTTTGTTGGTCCTACTTGACGGGTTTTTATGCTGTTTCGTTTTAGGGTTACGTTTGCCGAACAATCTTTAATAACTTGTTTAATGTTATTTATGTTTTCGTCCGGTATAGAATGATCAAGAAGGTTGCTACATGCTTTTTTTGATATTGTATATCCGACCCTGAATATTACTACTGCGACTAGAATTGCTATGATTGGATCGAGTATGCTGTATCCGGTAATTTTTATAAGTATTAATCCTATCATAACCCCCAATGACGAATAAACATCAGTTCTTAAATGTTCTCCGTCGGCATAGAGTGATATAGAATTTGTCTCTTTTGCAACTTTAAATAATAAAGCACTTACAATAATATTTAGGATAACAGCAATAAACATTACAATTATGCCTATATGACTCTCGGTGTCCATGTTTAATCCGAAGATAATCTTTTTAGTAGCCTCCCAAATAATAAACAGAGCTGCAAATATTATTAAAATTCCTTCAATGAATCCTGCCATATCCTCATATTTACCGTGACCGTATGGGTGGTCATTATCAGCAGGCTGTGAAGATTTAATGACAGAGAAAAATGTTAATACGGAGGCAATAAAATCACTTATGGAGTGAATGGCCTCTGATATGATACTCAAACTGCCGCTCAGAATCCCTGTGATTATCTTAAGTAATGATAATACGACATTGGATGTTATTGATAAACCGGCTACACATTTTTTTATATCATTCATATGCATAGTTAATATTTTACCACTAAATTTTATCTGGTAGTAGAATCTACAATTTAACAATAATACATCCGGATTTGATTCATGTTATAATCAGAAAGTATAGAAGGGAGTTATTGATATGAATTCATCAAGTAATAAGTACGCAGGGACTCAAACAGAAAGAAATTTAATGGCAGCATTTGCAGGAGAATCGGAAGCGAGAAATAAATATACATATTTTGCTTCAAGAGCTAAAAAGGACGGTTATGAGCAAATTTCAGCGTTATTTTTAAAAACTGCCGAAAATGAAAAAGAACATGCAAAATTATGGTTTAAAGAACTAAATGGCATAGGTGACACTGTAGAAAATTTAAAAACAGCGGCTGATGGAGAAAATTACGAATGGACGGATATGTATGATGAGTTTGCAAAAACTGCAGATGCCGAAGGTTTTCCTGAATTAGCGGCAAAATTCAGAGGCGTCGGAGCAATTGAAAAGCATCATGAAGAACGATATAGAGCATTACTTAAAAATATTGAAAATCAACAGGTTTTTGAAAAAAGTGAAGTGAAAATTTGGGAATGCAGAAACTGCGGACATATTGTTGTCGGTACAAAAGCGCCGGAAATTTGTCCCGTTTGCGCCCATCCGCAAAGTTATTTTGAAATAAGTGAGGAAAATTATTAAGATTGAGTAATAGTTTACAATATCCTTTTACCCAGCAAGAATATTTTATTTTTCATTATATTTTTCTTGGTTAATAGTATTAAATTTTCATCTGATGAAGTGTGATATTGTCCTACAAATGAAGTTTTATGCATGCAAGTCTATCGATAGATTTTGAGATAAAAGTTTGAAGCAAAATATACTTTAAATACACTATTATCAGAATTAAAATAACTCTTTATAATAAATAGAAAAGGGTAGAGTTATGACGACAATAAATGATATTATTACAAGAGGTTTTGACTGCCACCAAAGTGGAAGATTAGCAGAAGCGGAATCAGCGTATAGAGAAGCTTTGGAAATGGACAGCGATAATGCCGAGCTGCATAACCTAATGGGCGTTTTAAAGCTGCAGCAGAACGATACTTTAGCGGCACTCGAGTGGGCAGAAAAAGCGGTTCTCCTCAAACCATGTGAATATTTTTACGAAACCTTATTTCAGATATATATTAGAAGTGAAGCTTATGAAAAAATAATTTATTATGCACAAAGTGTGTTGGAAAAATATCCCAAAAATTTTTCGCTTATTTTTAACATTGCCCTTGCATACAAAAATTTGAAGCAATACAAGAAATCAATTGAATTTTATGAAAAGGCATTAAAAATTAATCCTTCTTCTTACCAAGGCTGGTTTAATTTAGCTCACGTATATGAAATAGAAGGTCAAGCAAAAAATGCGGTTTCTGCGATGAAAATATGTCACAAACTTAAACCAAAAGATAAAGATACTGATTATTTTTATGCAACTTCGTTAATGAAGGCGAAAAATTATGATAAAGGATTGCCTCTGTTTGAAAACAGACAATGCCGTGATTTGGCAATATTGACCCAAACAAAATCATATCCGAATCTCGCAGCTCCCGAACATTTATGGAAAGGCGAAAATATAAAAGACAAGACGATTTTTGTATATTATGAAGCAGGCTATGGTGATGTAATAATGTTTTCAAGGTATTTACCACTGCTAAAAAATAAATGTAAAAAAATTCTTTTCCAACCTCAAAGGCCACTTATCCCGCTATTTGAACAAAGTGGATTGGGAATTGATGAATTAATAGATGGGTATATTCCAGAAAAAGATTTGGAATTTGATGTGCATGCTCCAATTATGAGCTTGCCATATTTATTGGGTTTAAAAGGACAGAATGTATTTGAATCTCCTGAAGGGTATTTATTTGCGAAACCAGAATTGGTAGAAGAATACAAATCTAAATATTTTAATACTGATAAAATTAAAATTGGAATTAAATGGCAAGGGAATACATATTTTGACAAAGATAGAGTTATTCCGGCAGAAGAATTTGCAACATTAATTGAAACAGAAGGAACTCATTTTTACTCTTTCCAAACTTTCGAAGGGTCTGAAGATTTGAAAAAACTTACCAAAAAATATAAGATTACTGATATAGGAACCAATTTGCTTGACTTTGGTCAAACGGCTGCCGCACTTATGAATCTCGATTTAGTAATCTGTAATGATACTTCTTTGGCACATCTCGCCGGCGCATTAGGAATTCCTTGCTGGGTAATTTTACCATATGAAGTGAATTGGAGATGGCATACTGACTTAAGCCACTGTGATTGGTACAGCAGTGTACGTCTATTTAGGCAAACTATTCCCGGTGAATGGAAAGGTATATTTAACGATATAAAGTTACTTATAGAAAAACGATTAGATATGGCTAATCTCAATCATAAAGGTGACCGGGCCATCGTTTAACAAGTCTACTTCCATCATTGCACCAAACTTACCTGTGGCAGTTTTAATACCATAAGCTTTTATTTCTGATACAAATTTTTCATAAAGTTCCTCAGCAATTGAAGGTAGGGCCGAATTATCAAAACTTGGGCGAGTGCCCTTCTTACAATCACCGCAAAGCGTAAACTGAGATACAATAAGCATCTCACCTTTAGTATCAATTACCGAAAAGTTCATTTTTTCATTTTCATCAGCAAATATTCTTAAATTAACAGCTTTTTTAGCTGCTTTTTGTATCTCGTCAATCGTATCACCTTTTTCTATTCCCACGAAAGCCAGAATTCCGTTTTGTATTGCAGAATACAATTTATTATCAATAGTAACGGAAGCATGTTTAACCCTTTGCAGCAAAACTTTCACTTAGCACTCCTTTAAGCATTTCGGAAATTTCGTTTATACCATTCTCTGAATTTACTAAATACTCATATAATTTATTTGATATTCTTAATACACTGGCATAATCGAAATTTCTCATCATCTTCATCTCATAATCAAGATCAATTTTTCCGGCAGCTGTAATTACATCATATATTCTGCATTTGTCCGCAAAATTACCTGATAAGTTTAAATAAATTAAAGAAAGTTTTTTCAATGTTTTTAAAATGTCTTCATCAACAGATTTCTTTCTTTTTAAATTATTATTTAAGTTTTTGTAACAACTTATTCCTTCATCAGTTAATTTTGAAGCTTCTTTTAATTTTTCAGTTTGAAGCTCGATATTTTTATAAATTAAGTCTTTTTCATATAAAAAATCAGTATTCAGAATGATTTCTCCGGTATTTTCAGAGTTTTTAAGAGCATCTTCGAGCGGCAAATTCTCAAATCCGTCAATTTGTGCACCGACTAAAGACGTATTAATGTAACTCCTATCATTAAAATGCAGAGCAAATTCACTCAACGGCTTGACAAATGCAGCATATACAGATTCCGTTGGAATCATATCACCATTAATACCTTTCACATAATAGAGTGAATTATTAAGGCGTTCCAGTCTTCTCTTTGCCGTATTATGTCTTATTTCAATATTATCTGATGGTGAAATCGAAGCTGCAAAACTTTCAAAATCTTTGGCTGAAATTTCCCATCTTTGTTGTTTATCATTATATTCACATATTAAATCTTTGTATGCGGAATCTTTACTGTAGCATTGTCCGCCAATGTATGCTAAATCTTGACCGACAAGAATTATTTTTGAGCATCCTAAAATTCTCGCACAATTAAGCGCTGTATAAGAAACAGTTCCTTTTGTCCAATATTCTTCAATGTTTTCTCCGCATATATCAGCCCACAATTGATTTATGGGAGAATTTGCAGAGATATGAGAAAAGGTTTTTCTGTACTGAAAATTTCTTAAAGACGGACTTGAATATGGCTCAGTAATGAAGTAAACATCTTTCAAATCTAATCCTTCTATTTGTTTTGAAGAATTATAAGTTTCAACTATACACAAAAAATCCGGGGTTAAACCATTGTGTATAAGTGTTTTAACTGCGGTTCCTACCGAAAATAATACATATTTATCACGACATTTTTTCAATGTTTCAATATTTCTGTCTAAAGTAGGTCCTGCAGATACAACAACAGCAGTTTTTCCTTTTAGTGAATCTTTAAATCGTGCCAACGGCAGTTCGTTAAATAAAGTTGGGATATTTTCAATCAGCATTTTTAAAGACGGGTAGAATTTCTCTTTTGTAAATTTTAAGTCTAAAGAATATGAGCCCACAATTTCCTGAAGTTGACGAACAAGACTATCAAAGGCCTCTTTATCAAATTCTGTAGCAGAAGATAGTGATAATAGTTGGGGAGTATTTAAAGTATTCGATTTCTTATATATTTCAGATGAAAGTTCAGTCATATTATCCGTAATATAAACATTTTTCTTTAGAATATCATTTGAAAAATCAACCAGCGTAAATGCCGACCATAAAACATTTAAATCCGGTTCATATAAAATAACCGTACCTAGCGAATTTAATGAAACCACTTGAAACAAGTATCCCAATCCCAGTCCGTATACAACATGAATAGACACCGGTTCATTCGTTGCCATTGAGAATATTTCATTCGCTTCTCCTAAAGGGTTTTGTTCATTATGGAGTAAGATTCCTTTATATTCAAGATTATATGAATTATTTATATTAACAAGTTTCGGCAAGGATTTTGGAATATATTTTGATAATTTATCTGCCAAATTCTCATTTTTTTGTGCCAATGCCAGTATATTTTTTTGAAAAATATTATTCAATTTTATACAACCTTTCCCTTCAACTGACCGCAAGCAGCATCAATATCTGCTCCTCGTTCGAGTCTTACCGTAACCTTTTTCCCTGAATGTTCCAATATATATTTAAATTTCATTATATCGTCATTGGATGATTTTTTATATTTTGTATCATTTACAGCATTGTACGGAATAAGGTTTATATTACATTTTATGTTTTTAAGATACTGAGCAAGCTCTTTTGCACATTCTAAAGTATCATTCAGTTCATGTATTAAAATATATTCAATGGTTATTCGCCGTCCTGTTTTTTCTATGTATTGAACCAAAGCATCTTGAAGCTCACTTATATTATATTTGTTCTCAATTGGCATCAAAGATGCTCTCAGACCATGGTTCGGAGCGTGCAGAGAAATTGCAAGGGTTGATTGAAGTTCTGATTCAGCAAGTTTGTTTATTTGAGGTATTATTCCGCTTGTAGAAATCGTTATTCTGCGAGCGCCAATTTGAAAATCTTCGTTAAAAATTTCCAAAGCTTTCAGCACATTGTCCAAATTTAAAAGAGGTTCTCCCTGTCCCATAAAAACGATATTTGTAACTTTTAATCCTGTATCTCTTTGTATAGTTAGAACTTGTTCTATAATTTCTTGATAAGTAAGATTCCTGATAAAGCCTCTTTTCCCTGTCGCACAAAACGAACAATTTACTGCACACCCAACCTGAGAACTGACAC
>JAEEXX010000100.1 GCA_016287985.1 Candidatus Gastranaerophilales bacterium | reverse complement strand
AGAGGGTAAATATTTTCAAGCTGATGCCCATTCTAATAAACCGCCCTATACAATTGTAATTCCGCCACCAAATGTAACAGGCGTTCTTCATATGGGACATGCTCTTGATGAGACACTGCAAGATATTCTTATTCGTTATCACAGGATGAGCGGCTATGAAGCTCTTTGGATACCCGGAACTGACCATGCCGGTTTAGCAACTCAAAATGTTGTTGAAAAACAACTGGCAAAAGAAGGATTAACTCGTCACGATTTAGGCAGAGAAAAATTTTTAGAAAAAACCTGGGAATGGACAAATGCACATAAAAGCACAATTTTAGATCAAATGAAACGTCTGGGTGCATCATTTGACCGCTCAAGAGAAAGATTTACATTCGATAAAGGGTGTTCCGAAGCTGTAAAAGAAGTTTTTGTAACTCTTTATAATAAAGGTTTGATTTATAAAGGTGCTTACATAGTAAACTGGTGCCCTCGTTGTCAGTCGGCGATTTCTGACATTGAAACGGAATATGAAACTGAACAAGGTCATATGTGGGAAATCTCATATCCGCTGGTAGATGAACCGGGAGCTATTATAGTTGATACAACTCGACCGGAAACCATGTTCGGTGATGTAGCTATTGCCGTTCATCCTTCTGATAAAAAATATTCCGAGTTAATCGGCAAAAAAGTGCTTGTACCTTTAACAAATAGGACAATCCCAATTATTGCAGATGAATATGTTGATAAATCATTCGGTACGGGTGCTGTTAAAATTACTCCGGCACATGACCCGAATGACTTTGAAGTTGGTAAGCGGCATAACTTTAAACCTATATGGGTAATAGATGAAGAGGGTAAATTAAAATCTTGCGCTGAAGTTCCGCCTGAATATCAAGGTTTAGACAGATATGAAGCGCGTAAAAAAGTTGTTGAAATGCTTCAATACAAAGGATTCTTATTAAGAATAAAAGACCATGAACACAATGTAGGCAAATGTCAAAGATGTAATACAACTATTGAACCTCTATTATCAGAGCAGTGGTTTGTAAAAATGGCACCGCTCGCTAAAGAAGCTATTGCCGCTGTAAAAGACGGAAGAATCAAATTTATTCCTGAACGTTGGGAAAAGAACTATTTAGGCTGGATGGAAAATATAAGAGATTGGTGTATTTCTCGCCAAATTTGGTGGGGACATCAGATACCCGCATATTATCACAAAACTACAGGTGAAATGGTTGTAGCCAAAGAAAATCCGGATCCTGAGAATTATATTCAAGACTCTGATTGTCTTGATACCTGGTTTTCATCAGGTTTGTGGCCTTTTTCAACTATGGGTTTCCCAAATTCAGAAACTGATGATTTCAAAAAATTCTATCCGACTAGCGTTCTTGTAACAGGATTTGATATTATCTTCTTCTGGGTTGCAAGAATGATAACTATGGGCTTGGAATTTACGAAAAAGGCTCCTTTTAGTACGGTTTATATACACGGACTTATTCGTGACGAAAAAGGTCAAAAGATGTCCAAATCTAAAGGAAATACAATTGATCCTGTAGAAATTATTGATAAATATGGTTGTGATGCACTACGTTTCACAATGACATCACTATGTACTTACGGCGGTCAAGACATAAAAATTTCCGATGAAAGGTTTGAATACGGAAGGAACTTTGCGAACAAATTGTGGAATGCATCAAGATTCGTTTTAATGAACCTTGATGGGGTTGATAACAAACCTTTTGATAAGGATAAATTGACCCTTGTTGATAAGTGGATTTTGAATCAATTAAATGAAACTGCTAAAACTGTTAATGAATACATGAAGGAATATAGAATCGGTGAAATTGCACATAATTTGTACGATTTCTTCAGAAGCGAATATTGCGATTGGTACGTTGAAATTGCTAAGATTCAGCTTGCTGATTCTGAATTAAAACTCAATACACAGAGAGTTTTGAGATATGTTCTGGATGAATCATTAAGAATGTTCCATCCGATTATGCCGCATATTACAGAGCAAATATGGCAGGGACTAAAGAGTTACGGATTGGGGAGAGGAACAGAACCATCTGCACTCATAATTGCAGAGTATCCGACCTATAAACAAGACCTCATTTACCCCCAAGAAGCTGAGGAAATGAAACTTGTATTTGATACTATTACATCATTAAGGAATGTAAGACAGAGTTTCAATATACCAACTTCAGCTACGGTTGATGTTGAAATTCGTGCCGAGGGAAGAGAAAAAGAAATATTTAATTCAATAGAAAGTTATATTCACCGACTTGCGAAGGTTAATAAGATTTCTTATGCAGATATTAATGCACCGGTTCCGCCAAAATCCGCTACAGCTGTTGGATCAGCTTCAAAATTAATAGTTCCTTTAGCGGATTTGATAGATTTGGATGCAGAAATTAATCGTCAAGAAAAGAAGTTGGAAAAGCTTACAAATGAAAAAAACTCACTTCTCGGTCGGATGAAAAATGAAAAGTTTGTAGCAAATGCACCGAAAGACCTTGTTGAACAAACAAATGCAAGAATTGAAGAGATCATTACGCAAGAAAAAGTGGTAAAAGAACTTATTGAATCTTTAAAATAATTATCTGAGTTGGTTAGTATGCAAGCCTTTGAAATAATCTCTAAGACTATTAAATGTTGTGCTTAGAATTGTTTCAACAGATTCTTTTGTGTTGTATGCAATATGCGGAGTAATTATAACATTACGCATACCCAAAAGCTTTTGAGTTGCATAAGCTTTATTTAAGCAATGACTTTGAGAGTTATCAATATCAATAGGCATTTCGTTAACTGTAAAATTTTCGCATTCAATAACATCTAGTGCAGCTCCTGAAATATGTCCTGATATAAGATTATTATAAAGTGCTATTATGTCAACCAATTCTCCTCTGGCTGTATTTATTAAATAGGCTCCTTCTTTCATACGATTTAATTCATTTTCACCAATCAAATGGTAAATTTCCGGTGTATAAGGCAGATGTAATGTTATAATGTCAGATTTTTCCAATACAGAATTCATTGGAAGATATTCGGCAAAAGATGATATTTCTGCGTTCTTTTCGTAACTGCATACATATACTTTCATACCGAAAAAATTTGCAATTTTAGCAACAGAACTTCCTATTGAACCGCATCCAATAATACCAAGTGATAAATTTGCCAAGCTTCGCCCTTCATAATTTTCGTGTTCAATTAAACCTTTTTGTACATCTAAATAGGCAGGTATAAGTTTTCTTGTAAGAGATAAAAACAACATAAATGTAAATTGGGCTACGGATGTATTTCCGTATTCTTCAACGTTAAATACTGCAATATTATTTTGCGAACAGTATTTTATATCAATATGATTATATCCGGTTGAACGTGTTGATATTATTCTTAAATTTTTAAACTTTTTAATAACATTTTCCGTGACATTTGAAGTAATAAATACACTGACAATAGCCGTTTCTTTCAATTGCATATCGTTTAAAACTGATAATTCATTTAAAGGTTCTTTGATGAATTCTATTTCAAAATCACTTAAATCATTATTTGTAAAGTATTCTGCTTCCGATTCTCGAAAGTCAAACATCAACATTTTCATATAAAAATACTCCTTTTTTAAGGAGTATTTTAGAAATTCTTATGTTTTTCAATTAACCAAATAACTAACAACCAAATATACTATTTTCCATAGCATTAGCTAGGCTTAACTGATTGACCCATCTTCTTGCAGAGAATGTGGAATTAAATGCTGCTTCATTATCTAATTTCCAAGCGAATTCACTATCATCAGCTAAATTGTTTTGTATTTTGTAATTTTCCATTGCTAAGTGGTATTCATTTTGTTGCGATTTTGACAATGTATCTAAAGGTCCGTTTTTTAATAATTTATTCGCTTGCTGTTTGAAATTATGTGCCAGTGCACTCTGTTTATAATAATTTGTTAGATTTTGTTTTGCAGATTCACTTCTAAGTTCATATGTCGTTCTATATTCGTCAATTCTTTTTTGGCAATATGCTTTACATTCATCAAAAGCACTGTTTTTCAGATTAACTCGCACAATATTACCATTATCATCTTCCAATAACGTAAACCATTTATCCGTAGAAACAACAGAGTATTCTTTTCCTTGATAAGAAACTCTGTCACCATTTTTTACGTCTGTATTTTGAGAATAAAAATTTACCACGTGTTTACTCCTTATATTAATTAAGTATATGTCTCTTTAAAAATTGCCTTTTTTATTAAGAAATGTAAATTAAATTTAATAAATGTAAATATTTTAAAATAAATTGTTTACATTGTGTATGTAGTTTTTAGATAATAACTTTGTAATAAGTATATATTGCAAATTGATTTATGAGAGTATTTCCCAACCTTGAACTGATGATTAAGTACTAAAAATTTTTTACAAACATTATAAAGGAGAAAAGTGAACCTTACTATTAATATAAATATGTGTACTCAGTATACGCAAAAAAGTTTCTGAGGATTTAATAATAAATAAAAAGATAATACGTGCTAGCGTGTTGATTAAGGATATGTATTAACGGGCGGAAATTCCGCCCTTTTTCTATAATTTACCATAACGACTAGAATTAAAATATTTGTATTTATGTTACTATTGTCTATTATGTTGTCTCAAGATTTAAATAAAATTTTACAAATAATTAACGAATATATATCTGAATTATTGCCGCAAAATGAACTGAAAAATTTTTTATTAAACGGGTCAAAGTTAATGCGTTCTAAATTGGCAATATTATACTTTAGAGCGCAAAATTATGAAATCAATGATGATTTTTTAAAGATATTAGCAGCAGGGGAATTAATACATAATGCTTCTTTGTTGCACGATGATGTAATTGATAATTCCGAATTAAGAAGAGGAAGAACAACAATTGTTAAAAAGTATTCTTCTGATATATCTGTATTATGTGGAGATTATGTGGTTTCAAAAGCTATCGAATTATTGTTAAAAATAAACAATTATGAAATATTGAGTATTTTTAATAATTGTGTTCAAAATATGACACAAGCGGAAGTAAAACAATATTTAGGCAGGAATACTATGTCAGATAGAGAAAAATATATAGAAATTTCTAAAGGTAAAACTGCAGAATTATTTGCTGCAATATTAAGCAGTTGTGCGATAATATCAAATCTTGAAAAAAAACTTCCTGCAAAATTCGGTTATACTTTTGGAATATGTTTCCAAATAAAAAATGATTTTGAAACTAGGTCTATTGATGAAGATAAAAATAATAAAACTCCAAATGTAATTGATGTATTAGGGATTGAAAACGCTAATGCTTTATTAGATAATTATAAAGAAGAGATGAGAGATATGTTGAAAAATTTCCCGAATAATAAATATACTGCGGAGTTAAAAGGTTTAGTTGAAAAGTTATGATAGATAAAGAAAAATTAAAAGCAATATTCAAAGAAACAGTAGATACAATAATATTTGTGGTTGTTGCCGTAATTATAATCAGGTTCTTCATTGCAGAACTCAGGTGGATTCCGTCAGGTTCAATGCGCCCGACATTAATTGAAGGTGACAGAATTGTTGTAGAGAAATTGACTAAATATCCGAATATTTTTGATAAGCATGCCTTTATAAATACTCCAAGACGTGGAGATATTATGATATTCTACCCGCCGTTTGTAAAACTTAAAACAGACCCTTGGTCTGTATTCAGCAGATTAACAGGATTCTTTTGCAAAGATATAGCGTATATAAAAAGAGTTATAGGCCTTCCTGGAGAAAAATTCCAAGTTAAGCAAGAGGCAGATGGAAGATACAGGGTCTACATAAATGACGAACCGTTAGAAGAAGAATATATAATGAGCGAATACGATTTTCATAAATGCAGAGAAAATATGTATTGCGGTCCATTTATTATTCCGGATGGTGAATATTTTATGATGGGTGATAACAGAGGAAATTCGCAGGATAGCAGATTCTGGGGAACTTTACCTCGAGACAGATTTATAGGAAGGGCGGTATTTGTATTTTGGCCAATTAATAGAATAAAAGTCTTAAATTTAAAAAATCGTGTTAATATTTCTTAATATATGCGCAATTTTTTTTATTTACATTACTTGATATATGTAAGGAGAAAATAGAGGAATCTGAATATGAGAAATTTATCAAAAAAATTATCAGCATTAGTACTGGCAACAACATTTGCTACGGTGCAGATTGCATCAGCAGCAGGTTTGGCTGATGCAACAATTAATTCAACCAGTGGTGGTTATGCCGGAATGGATGTTGGAAAAAATTCTGCAACATTAAAATTTAATGGGAATGCTCACGTTGACTGGAACACATTAAATGTAGGCGCAAAAGAGACACTAAACTTTAATGCGGTGAATG
>JAEEXX010000099.1 GCA_016287985.1 Candidatus Gastranaerophilales bacterium | reverse complement strand
AATATAAAGGAGCGAACCCGGGTGCTTGTTCTATTGTGTCTTTGTATAATTCTATAGCTTGACCGTAATTTTTAAGCTGTAAAGTATAAAATCCAAGAATGAATACCGGCAAAAACGCAAGATATGAAATCGCTTTTTTAATATTAGAAATAGCTGTTATATCAAATGGTATTAGTAAAAAGGCCAGAAGTCTTTCCATAAAAGCTTTAAATTTAAGCTTATTATCCTTAAACGAAGATGCATCATATAATTTGTACAATAAATAATGCGCACTGGAAGCTCTCAATGGCGCACATTGTACAGCCGCAATTGCAGCATCTATTGCATCGGTATAATGAGCTTTTTTTACAAATGCTTCTGCAATCATATAATATGCATCATAATAATTATTCTTTTTTTCCAGTGCTGTTGTCAAATAATTTATGGCTCGTTCCAAGTCACCTTTATAGTAAAATGCCGTACCTATTTTATAGTAAATCTCAGGAGAATCTAATAAAGACTCCATTGCCAATTGATATTCTGTTATGGCTTCATCTACATATTGTCCTGCATTATATATGTCAAGATGCCACTTAATGTATATATCACCAAGCCTCACATGCAAATCCGGATTTGATGGATCTTTTTGTAAATCAACTTTGCATCTCTCAATTTGTGCAAACATTTTATTTCTATTTTTGATATCTTTTGCTTCTTCGTTATCAATCAATTTCTTCATTTTTATACCTATCAGACATCTGTGCTGTACATGTATATATAATATAACAAACTCTGCCTGTCATTTTCTGTTATTGTTGAAAATTTTACAGTATATTCGTTATCATAAATAGGATCTATTTCAGTAATAGTGCCTCTGAAATTAATTATACCATAATCCTTCGGTAAATATATATTAAATTCGTATACGCTTCCGATAGTTAATTCTTTGTCGTAAGTAAATTTAACATGCTCAGTTGATACCTCAAATGTTTTAACTTTTACGGAAGAATTTTCTCCAAATATAATTTCCAATGCCTCCACGGCACTAATCAGAGGTATTTCTGAATTCTCAGTCAGTTTTATAGCGTTATAATCCATCTCTATTTCAAAAACATCTTCAAACGGCGAGGCTATAACAATTGTATTAAAATCAATTGTACCTATTTTCGTAAAAATTTTTGCTGTTAATTTGCACTCTTCTTGCAGTGAATCTATATACCTCATAAAATATTGAGGTAATCCTAGTGTAAGACGATCATCAGAAACCTTCTCTATTGTACAAACCATTTCAACAAGATTATTGTCTTTTTGAAAATATAAAGCTATTTTTTGACCTTCTTTTACTAAATCCATAATTAGTATTATAGTATCAGATTTATTAAAATACAATTATAATATCATTTTTTTATAATCATAAAAGATTTTAAAGCACGTCCCGTATCACCGGATTCCTGAGTCGAAACAACATGAATATTCTTATAGTCTAGTGATGTAGAACTTCCGCCGTCAAAAGCCATAGCACTGTCCAATCCGTAGCTCGCGCATAAATCTCTTGCTTCATATATCGTCATAGGATTTTCATTTGTAACTATAAAAATATGAATGTCTTGCTCCCCATTTGTTTTAGTTTTTATGCCTATTAATGTACGAGGAGTTTTATGTAATACCGAAGCTGATTCCCTTATAATATTTCCTTCATCGTCTTTTACAATAAAAAACTCTTCTTCAAGTCTTAAATTTGGAAGAAGTTGAGGACCTCCCTGAGCAGAAGTTTTTATTGAACACAGAAAGTCAACTTTCGAGTAATGTTGAGCTATTTCATATTTCAGTTTACTGTCACAATCCACAATCCTGAACTCTGTTCTGTTTAATATAGCTTTCATGTTCTTTCTTAGTGCAGGATTCAACATAAAATTTTTATTAAAAATAGGATCTTCTACTGTCTGATAATCATTTACAATATAAGAAATTGTTTGTTGATTTTTGGGATCAAAAAATCCTGTGTTTATAGTTAATTGTGACTGTCCTGAATTGTGAGCCTCCTTATTAGTTATAAGGTTTGAAGAAGATACGAATTCTATTTTTTTCTTTATTTTATCACCTGACAATACAATATGATATACACCATCGTTGTATTCCATGTCTATAGGCGTTGCATATACCCCACTGACTGATAAAAATATAATTAGAAATATTACTATTTTTTTCATATTACAACTCCTTAGATTTATAAAAAGCTATAATTGCACATAGAAATGCAAGTAGCGGCAGTACTGCAGTTATGAGCGGGGACAAAACTCCTTTTTCTGCAAGATAGTCAAAAAAGGGCAATGTAACATAATAAGCAAAAATAAATCCTATGGCTATTACAAAACCTATCAATCTTTGTTCTCTTGGCTTTGAAAAGCCCAATATAGCACCCAATACTGCAAGAAGAATACATACAAATGGATGTAAAAATCTTTGAAGATACTTATTTAAATTTAACCTATACTCTTCATCCATACTCTCTTCTTTTAATAGTTTTATGTAATTTCTTAAATCTTTGTTATTAATTTCTCTTTCTCGTTTTGTTGAGTTGAGCATTATTGTATAAGCACGTTCTGCCGGAGCACCAATCAAAATGTCCTTTCTTTTTGTTTTTTTTATCAGATTGAATACTCCGTTATCATCAATACTGTATGTCGTAACATTTTTAAGAGTCCAACATGGTTTTTTATCTTCTGTTACACCTTTAAAGCCCATTTCGCCGATAACAACTTTTTCTAATCCGTGTAAATCACTGTATATTTGCTCATCAAAATCCATTACAATAACATCAAACATTTTTCCGTTTAAGAATTTTGAGACTATTACGGCTTCTTTTGGATGGTTTTTTTCATCTTTTTGAGTATAAATAAATTGAGTAATGGCAACATTGCCTTTTATTTTCAATAATTTTTGACATGAAATAGGAATCAATTTATCATACGTAACGAAACACAAAACCGTTACAATTGAACTTATAACAATAACCGGGGCTAATATTCTTTTAAAGGACATGCCTACAGCCCTAAATATTGTTAATTCGGAATCTTTACTTAATTTGTCAAAAGTAAAAAGTGTTCCTAAAAGCAGGCCCATAGGGAAAGCTTTCCCGAGAATTTTTGGTATTTCACACAATAAAATAAAAATACCTGTTTTAAGAGTCGTTTCACCTGTCAATATATGTCGGATAACTCTTAGTAAAATTTCCGGTGCTATCCATACGATAGTGAACAACAAGATTGCAACGAATGTAGTTGCAAAAACCTGTTTAAATACATATCTGTCATATACTGTAAAAAGCCTGTGCATACTACAGTTCAAAATCCTTTCCTAAATAGAATTCTTTAGCCATTGGGTCTTTAGCAACATCTGCACTCTTTCCTTGTATTTTAATCTTGCCGTCAAAAATGACGTAAGCTCTGTCAGTTATTGAAAGTGTCGCTTTTGGATTATGGTCTGTAATTAAAATACCCAGTCCTTTTTCTTGGGATATTTTTTTAATATTATCTTTAATATCACCTATTGCTATAGGGTCAATACCGGCAAAAGGTTCATCAAGAAGCATAAAATCCGGACTTGCAGCGAGAGCTCTTGCTATTTCAACACGGCGTCTTTCTCCGCCAGACAATGCAACAGCCGGATATTTTCTTAATTTTTCGACCCCAAATTCATTTAATAGTTCCTCTAATTTGGTTCTTTTTTCGTTTATGGTAAGTTTTTCATTCATTTCAAGAACCAATTTTATATTGTCTTCAACAGTAAGTTTTCTGAATATTGAATTTTCCTGCGGTAAATAACCAATTCCTGCTTTTGCTCTTAGGTTCATCGGTAATGTAGTTATATCTTTATCATCAATATACACTGTTCCCATATTAGGTTTAACTAAGCCTACAATCATATAAAATGTCGTCGTTTTTCCTGCACCATTCGGCCCTAAGAGACAAACAACTTCCCCTTTTTCTATATAAAAAGAGACATCATTCACTACTCCCCTGTCACCATATATTTTAACAAGATTCTTAGCTTCTATCCTCATATACATCCCTCTTTTCGTTTTACATGATACAACAATAACAAGTTAATAATTGTAAAGTTTTGTAAACTTTCTTGTAAAAACAGTCAATTCTTAAAGAAAAAAATACTTTATAAATATGTAAGGTAAAAAAGGTTAGTTTATACAAGTTTTTTTAGGAGGTTGTTATGGCATTCGGCATAACAGGAATATCACCGCTAGGTTCATACGGATTAGGTGCAGGTGGCGCATTTGGAGACTACAGCAGTTATATGCCATCGGCTATGAATTATGGTGCAACAAATACATATGGTAGCGGATTAACAGGTATCGATAACACATACGGTATGGGTGGCATGTATGGCATGGGTGGAATGGGAGCAATGCTGCAATACCAGAACATGGCTCAAATGATGCAGAATCAATTAGAAGAAAATCAGTTGATGCATAACTCAATAATGCATCAAGGAATGGTTAATAATGAAGTTCATGCGAATCAGCAATCTCATTCAGGATTAATACAGAAATTATTAATTGACGGTTCCGTTCAACAGGGTATATATAGTTTGAATGAAAAAATTAATCAAGGTGATATGACCGGTATTTGTCAGGAATTTGATAAATTAAGAAGATATGTTTCATCAAACTACAGAGATGAACTTGCTCAAAAAGGTTCAAAAGGAAATTGGGCAACCGATGTTAATCAATTAATTGAAAATGCATACGGGAACTTGATTTCTGCAAGAGATAACGGCAGAACTCACGATTTACGCCAAGACATTAAAGACCATAGCAGAGGTTCTTTCGGAAACGGAGTAAAGAGCAGTTTTACAAAAGAAAAACAGATGCTTTATGATGAAGTAATAAACCATATTTACGGTGAACAGGTAGAAGCCGGAAATGAAAAAAGAAATATAAGAGCACTCGGCAGATGCGTAGGCGGTATGGGAAGCGCAATTGAAAAAGGTCTTATAGGAGCAGGTGTATCAGCAGGAAGTTATGCAACGATTTTGGCTATATCATCAGCGATTCCTTCATCTTTTGCTCCAGGCAAGGGTGTTATGAAGAAAATATTCGGAGGCGGAATTAAGTTCGCTCTGCCGATAGCTGCAATAGGTGCTGTATGTGCAATGGCTTATGATGTTTGTCGTCAATTCACAACGAAAAAAGCCGCCTAGTATTTTAAACTATATCTCTAATATTTTTTAGTTATATTTAAGAATCTGTGCATAAACAGTTTTAAAATTAGAATTTGATTTCAACCTCAACCTTAAATACCTTGAGAGGAACCTTTATTTTCAAAGGTTCCTCTTTTAAATATTAACTTGACAATGAATTTTGATATTTTATCATAATAGTATCACATTGGGGTGTCGCCAAGTGGTAAGGCAGCGGTTTTTGGTACCGCCATCTCGTTGGTTCGAATCCAGCCACCCCAGTTTTAGAACTCGTCTTAGGGCGAGTTTTTTGTTTGAAGAAAATCTAAACGAAACAAAGTACTCCGCAAAGAGCTTTATTTTTTGTGTGTTTTAAAGTAATTGTCCCACCAAGCATTCACGGAATCCTGCCATGCCAAGAAGTCTTCTTCATATATAGGTCCGTCATATCCAGGCTTGTCCCAATATGGAGTATGTGCCTCATCCCATTCTTCAAACGCAGCCCAGGCGGCGGAATCTATCTTGGGTTGGCTGTAAATATGTTCTTCAACTTGTTTCATTCTGTCTTGTTGCAGATTTCTTTGACAGCTCTGTGGCGCCACAAGTAAAGCAAAAGCTGCAAATATCGATAAAAATAAATTTTTAATATTACCTTTGTTTTGAATTTTTGGCTGCTTAATGGTTGATGTAACTATATTTGTATTATAGATTGCTCGTTTGAAACTCTGTTGTCTGTTGTTTAAATCACGTTTGTAATTGGTACCTATTGCTGAAACTTGCATATTTCCCCCTCAAAATTTAAATTTACACTAGTATTAAACCGCAGGAAAATATTTTTTGCTAGTTTATTTTACACTTTGTTACATGCGTGGTATCATTTTTCTATGTTAAATCTGTATATCACATCTCCAAATAGCAGAGAAGGTAAATCATTTATTACAGCAGGTTTGGCTGCGACTATGCAGAGCCTCGGGTATAGAACTGCCGTTTATAAACCATTTCAAACAGGAGGAATTGAAATAAACGGTTTTATGCAATCACCTGATTTAACTTATGTTAAAACACTTGATCCATATATAGAAACGCATTTTTCTTATCTATACAAAGACAAAGGAGATCCTCTATCTGTTTCCGAAACCGAAGGAAATGAAATAGATTTGGACTTTGTTTTCAAAGATGCAAAAAAGTTTGCAATGTCATCAGATTGTATATTACTCGATGGAGAGGGCGGTATCTTGAGTCC
>JAEEXX010000010.1 GCA_016287985.1 Candidatus Gastranaerophilales bacterium | reverse complement strand
TAATATTAATAATCCCCTCTCTGTCAACTTCGTTGACATCTCTCCCAAGGAGAGATTGACTGTTACCCTCTCTGTCACTGTCTTGGATTTGCTCCGGCTTGAACCTGTCGCTCGTTTTGCTTTCGCAAGTACTTGTTTCGGTTCTCGCTATCCGAACTTGTTCACTTCGTTCACATCGTTCGTACGCAAATCCGCTTCGTTGACATCTGTCTTGACCTGTTCGCATGAAACGTGCCTACGTGCTTTGCTTCGCAAAGGCATTCCGCACTCTGCTCACAGGCCGTTCTCCCAAGGAGAGATAGAACCTGACTCAAAGCCGTTCTCGAGAGCTTGCAGGAAAAACGGGGATTTTCCGCAAACTCTATTTGTTACAATTTCTTAACATTTCGATTAAATAAGGCAATTTTTTAAAAGTTAAATACTTTATATATACATAAGTAATATTATTAAATAAAAGGAGAGAAAATATGGGTTCAGATATTGCAAGCATAAATGTTGTGTACATGAAAGACGGTAAACAAACGACCAGAACAATTAAATTTAACGGCAATTTTAATTTCAATATTGATGATGGCAATAAAAAAACACAGAATTTTGAAGGCAACTACGAAGTTCGAAACGGGAAAATATATAAAGACGGTAAGACAGTTAATGCTGTCGAATTGCCAACAATCTTGGCTAAACAATTAATTGGTATGTCTAATGTCGAATATGGAGAACAAGGCTATACTTGTGATGATACATATACTGAAGGAGATTTTAGTACTATTAAAGGCGATGCAACAGGACTCTATAAACCAGGAACAAAATCTGACAGCTGGTGGACAAGTGATAATATTAACAATCGTATCAGAGGTATGGTTGGCGATAAAAAAGTAACAGGTTATTATAACACTGAGAATGGCGGATTTAAAACTGAATCTTCAAGCGGTTCTGTAAGTATATGGTTGCAAAAATAATAAATTAAATTATTAATAACATAATGAGTCGTCTTTAAAATGCGGCTCATTTTTGTTTACTTAACTGCATATGTCCTGTTAATAACTGAAATATTTACCCTACCCCTCTATTAGCGTAGTCATCAAAACGGGTTCGTCTTCCGTTGCCAGAACGGTGTGTTCAAAGTGTGCGGAAGGCTTTCTGTCTTTTGTTACAACTCCCCAGTTGTCATCTTCTACAAAAACTTCATCTCCGCCTAAATTTAACATCGGTTCAATCGCTATTACGTAGCCGGACTTAATAAGCGTTTTATCCCCAACTCTATAGTTGAACAAAAACGGATCTTCGTGCATCGTATGTCCGACACCGTGCCCGCCGTATTGACGAACTATTCCCATTCCATAGCTTGTTGCCACATCTTCTACTGCACCTGAAATATCATCAAGGACATTACCCGCTCTCATTTTTGCAATGCCGGCATACAAAGCTTCTTCTGTCGCTTTCATTAATTTAGCTTTTTCTTCGCTAATTTTACCTACCGCATAAGACCACGCACTATCACCAACCATTCCACCGTACGTTGCACCTACATCTATTGCAATAATATCACCTTCTTTAAGAATTTCTTTTTCATTCGGAATGCCGTGTACGACTTTTTCATTTATTGATGTACAAATACACGCCGGAAAACCGTTATAACCGAGAAATGTAGGAATTGCTTTGTTTTCTTTAATTACACTCATAGCAATCGCATCCAGCTCTTTTGTGGAGATTCCGGGTTCAACGACTGTTTTCATTTTTTTATGTACCAATGCTACAATGTGCCCCGCATGGCGCATTCTTTTTATCTCATCTCGTGACTTTCTGTTAATCATAATAATGCCTCTTTCAAGACTATTCTACGGCTAAAGCGGGAAAATTTCAATATTTTTTATAGACCAACCCCTCTCCGGATATAGTTTTATCCTGCACAAAATTACCGCTATATAAAGTTTCCGCAAAAGGAAGCCTTGGACAGGAATTTATGTTATTTACCATGGACTCTATTATATTATTATCTTTATCCGTAACGTTGTGCTCATCATTATATCCGATAACGACAAGACTTCCCTTTTTCAAGTTATTATCCAAAAGTTGCGCCGCTTTTATTTGATCTTCTTCGGAATTGTAGCGCGCAACATTACGACAGAACAAAATTTTACATACATTAGATTTGATTTTACTAAATTCCTGCAGCATATTGCCTACATAAAACTCTATTTTTTCAAGCAATTTGGGCTGAAATTGATAAGAATGTTCGACTGTTGAACCGATTTTTCTTTCCAATTCTTGTATGTTATCCCCTTCATGGTAAATTACATCACTTTCATCTCTAAAGAAATTAAACTTTGGGTAGCAAGTTTTTATATAATTCATTCCGGCACTACTTATATTTATCCCGCCGGTTTTTGCAATATCAACCATTTGCGGAGAAGAGTCAAACGCCTTGAATTTGGGAAAATACTCAAACGGAATCTTATTTTCAAAAAATAAATACAGTAAGGACATATAAATATCTAAAACTTCAGAACCGTCAGAACATCCGCAGAACAAGAATTCACATCCGTTATCATAAGCCAGCATATCTATAGCTGTACGGTTAATCATAGGACGACTTATACAGAGTTCCCTGCCGATGTACGAAAAATGCGTGGCAAGTTTTTCTCCGCAGTCCCTTATGGCACAGTCTCCGAACGATGGAGATTTTTCCATTTTATTTCTGTTTACTGATATAGGAAGGATTTGCATATTGTATATAAAACCCGGAAATAAAATTATTTGCTTTAAGATTCTTCTAAAATAGTTTTGCTTGACAATGTAGTTTGATTTGGTACTATAGAATCTGTCGATAAGCCCCCATCGTCTAGAGGCCTAGGACAACACCCTTTCACGGTGTAGACAGCGATTCGAATTCGCTTGGGGGTACCATATAAATAATTAAGATATAACTGGTTTTAAGACCAGTTATTTTGTTATATAGACTACATCAATATTTGATTTTGTCACAGAAATTGTCACAATATATTAAAAATGAGTGCATGAACTGTAACTTATTTCCCTAGTTTCTTGAATTCTAGGAACTTAGCATACGAAACAATGTCTGCAACTTCTTCTTTTGTATAGTCTTGGCTTGCAAGAAATGAACTTAAATCATCATATTTGTTTACAGTATCATCAATAATAACTTTAGAATTATTATTTAGGTTCTCAGCACCCTTTTTCATTTCATCAAACATCTCTGATGTAGGTACTTCAAGAACTTCACATAAACGGATTAAAGTTTCTAATCTTGGCATTGATTTCTTATTCTCTAAATCAGAAATAACAGCCGTACCAATTCCAGTCATGACATTAAGGTCTTTGATGATTATTCCTCTTGCTTTTCTTTTGTTAAAAAAGAATACACCAATCTTCTTTAATATCTCTTTCTCGTATCGTTCCGCTTGTGCTTTTACTTCTTTTGCTTTTTTCATTGGACATCTCCTTATGCTCTCCATATTACTATAATACGCTTTGGTTGTCAATTCTCGAAGCACATCTGAGTAACATAATATTATCATTATTTGAACTGTTTCGAAAAAACACTTGACAAGGTTCAAACATGTATGATAGTATTAAATTATGAATTTACGAACTACATCGTAATAGTATAATTATAGTGCAGGAGTATTAAAAATGCAATCAATTAAAATTTCAGAAACAAAACAGTATATGACAATTTCAGAAGTAGCTGCGTATCTTGGCATAGATTACTTCCATGCATACAAACTACTTAATGAAGATAATACTATGTCATATCTTAAGTATGGTCGTAAGAAAGTCTGGTTATTTACAGACATAGAAAACTTTAAACTCAAACATTTAGTTACCCCAGATAAAGAAAAGGAGAATAAAGATGAAGGGTAAAGTATATTCATACAAGACAAAGACTAAAGGTCTACAATGGGGTTTTGTACATGACGCCACAATTTCAACAAAGAAACGTAATCAAATACGTAAAACTGGCTATTCTACCGAAAAAGAAGCTAGTAGTGCAATGCGTAAGTCAATTAGTGACTATGAAGCAGGTAAACTGGAACTTAGCGATATGAAAGTTGCTGATGTAATCCAGTTATACCTTGATTATGCCAAAAATGAAGGTAAACGTGAAAAAGGCACTATTACTAACTATGAGGGTGTATTTAAAAATCACTTGCAATCGCTTAAGGATAGGTCTGTAAAGACTATCAAGCAGGTTGAGATACAAGATTGGCAAAGAGAATTACACAATAAAGGTGTGAGTGATAATGTATTCAACTGTTGTGTAAAGCTATTAAAAGTATCATTTAACCATGCTATTGAGTTAGAATTATTACAGGTTAATCCTTTTAGAAGATTAAAAGCTAAACAAATACCGAAAAAGCACCGTAATAGATTTAGTATCGAAGAATTACAAGAACTATTTAGTATCTGTTATTCTGAATTCAAAGAATACTATTGTATATTTGCCATATCAGTAATGACTGGAATGAGAGTTGGAGAATATATAGCATTACAAACATCTGATATTAATTTATCAACTAATGTTATATCTGTTAGTAAACAATTAACCAGAAACGATAGACATAAACCAAAAACACTTTCATCAACAAGAGATGTTGATATTTCTGATGAACTTGCTAATATTATTAAATGGCATATAGATACATTTGATATTAAAGACGGTGACTTCTTATTCCGTGCTGATGAGGGTGGATTATTATATCAGAAATGGGTTGAAAGAAAATTCAAACGCTTGCTGATTCTTGCAGGATATGATGAAAACTATTGCAGGGTACATGATTTAAGGGGGCAATATGTAGATTTAATGCACTACCTTAATGTTGATATTGAATACATATCAAAACAAGTCGGTCATAGTGACTCGAAAATAACCTCGAAGACATATTCCGAGATACTTAAGTGTATGCCAGTTAAAGTAAATCAAGCATTAGATAGTTTGATATTCCCCAAAAGCAGTTTTGATAATCTTTCAAGCTATGGTTAGGGTTTAGGCATATTACTTTTACTTTATGTAATAAAGGTAATAAATTAACTAGTTAGTATTATGTAATGTTAAACATAATATGTAAAAGAAAATAAAGAAAATAATAATAATAACTAGTTAATGAGATTTCGTAAAATCACATAGCATGGTGAAAAAGATAGTAGAGCATTGCAGCCTTTGGTTATTAAGTTTTAGAATATAAAGTTCGCAAAGGACTTATCTCTACTTTTAATGGTTTATTTTCATGTGCAGGTACAAACTTGCACATTTCCATTCTTAAAAAAGATTACCTTTTAAAGTAGAAACAATAGAAATGAAATCATTAAATTTTCTAATATAAACCATTTGTTAAACATTAAAGTAGAGAGGTAAAATAAATGTTTACTAAAGTAACAGAAGAAGAACAGAAAAAGCAAGCTGAGCAGCTTGCCAAATTAACGATGAAACTCCAAGTTCTTATAAACGTAGGTGGAGAATTCTATGACAAGAATGATAACTTACTGGAGAATGCACACCAAATAGCACAAGCGGTGCTAGACGGTGCAGAAGTAATGTTAAATATTAATCAACCTGCATTGGTGTTAAAAGCAATACCAACACGCATTCTAAAACCTTGTATAAAAAATCTGATACAGATAACACTCCCGGCAACAAAAGAAACTTTTATTGTATTTAAGTGCAATGATGATGTAGAACATCAACTTGCACAAATTGATATAACAGAGGAAGAAGAAATTGTACCATTACTAGAGGGCATCTCTATTTCTATATGTAAATACAACCTTCCTAAGTTTAACAAAGCAACTACGTTGCACACATTTGATACACCACCGACATTAACAAAAAAACAAGTCAATTTGATTATTGATGTCGCTAAGCAGCTTACGGATAATAAAGATTTCTATATTCTTTTAGGAAATGAAATAAACCTAGTCTATAATATGCCGATGAACATATTAAATGTACTGGGTGAAAATGTCCTATCTTTAAGTGCGTTATCATTGTTAGAGGTAATAATGGTTTATGCAACTAACAGCTCCGCTGTTTACAGGCAAAAGAATGATTGCATTAAAGCATTTAATATACCTTTAGAATTTTTTAGCAACCCGGATTTTCATTTCAAACAATCAAAAGAGGATATTATAAGCAACCTTGAAGCATTACTGGAAGTAGGCCTCATAGATGACTACTTTTGTGAGGATGATAATTGCATTATCGACTCACACCTAATAATCAAATCCATTAAGCAATACTCATACAAGCAGCACATAGGCTTTTATCGTGGACTTGAGCTAAAACAGCAAGAATATGTATATACTTTTATTAACTATGTTAATTGGATTAAAAACCTAAACTACTTCAAGAAAGATGATGAAACAGGTAAATATACTACATACAGAGCTGATAAGTTAACTATACCTTTATCATCATTAATATACAACCTTGATTTAATTAAATATAAAAATGACCACGTTGCTCTTGGAAAAATGCTCACTAATTGCCTGCTTGCAGGCTATAAGTGTGATTTACTTGTCAATCAAGGTTTAGATGAAATTGCCCCTAGTGTAGTTAAAAACCTCTTACAACATAGAGATAATTTCAGAGAAGTGTTTGTACTAAAACCTTTCAGTAAGGATAAATAGGAGAATAATAACAATGTTAAATTTAAATTCTATTAATAGGCTTATTACATCAGCCTCAACAGATGTAAATAGGGCAATTAGAAATATAGATATGTTAAACCTTAACAATATTGAAGAAATATTGCCAAAGTTCTATTCAGACCAACTAGCTGATGATATGAACTTATTAACTCATGCAGTAGAATTACTTTCTGACACTCTTAGTGATGATAGTATAGAATATACAGATGAAGAAAGAAAATTTATCTATGAACATTTGCAGATTGCAGCAAGGCTCATCAATTTATATAATCAGGCATGGGTGCAATTAGTATCATAGATAATAACTTATTTCTGGGGGTACGTTTTATACCTAGCAAGTATTAAACGTGCCTCTACGGTCATTCTAGCATTGCCTAGAGTTAGATTTTAATTAAACTAATGGAGAATAATATAAATGGATAGAGAAATGGTTAAACGAATTGCCTATGAAGTCATCAATGACTATATGGCAAAACATAATAAGAAAGTTGCACCTGCAAACGTCCCGGACCACAAAGAAAAGGCTAAGGAATTGTTGAAAAAGTGCGACCAAAACTATCAAAAGAATATATCAGATAAGTTAATAGACAATGACTAATACGTCCGTTTATGACGTATATGAGGAGTGGTAAAACACACTCCTATTATATAATAAATCCTGCCCACTTGCCTAAAATATAGACATAGTGGGCATAGTGGCGATAGAGGTTGTGTATAATATACTCAAAATGGCTTTATTAGAGGCTCTCAGCAAGTCTAGTGTTGTATAGGAGTTTACGTACTGCCGTCCACAGCCTTAATCGATATTAAAAACTAGCATTATCAACCCTAATAAACTCAATAATAAAGTACCACCTAGCACCACCACCCAAAAGAGTACAACTGCACCGCATACTATATCAACTATTAACGGCACTTGATGAACATACTGAACCTCTTGCCCCTGCTGATAATTTCTGCACCTGTTCGCTCTCGCATTATTCATTATCCTAAAGACCATTAGGTTTAAGAAATGTCCTCTGATTAAGTCCTGCACCTGTCTATCGTTCACTTTGCACCACCTTTATATAATTCAAGATAATTGTAGAATGTGCCTCGTGAAAGCGGTTTCTTATTCATCCTCATCAACTTACCGTTAATACTATCTAATAAAGCGGTTTTCGTTTCCGTGCCTGTTGCGGATTTCATCACGTCAATAAACTCTTTTGGCAAGTCCTCAAAGGTTAATTCTTTCCTGCCAAACTTAACACCTTTATTTTTGGCAACCTCACGACCATTATTGCACCTATCGGCTTTTTCGTTGAGTTCCTGTTCCGTTAGATAGTTAAGGACGGCAAAAACTATATCGGTCAACATCATATTAACCGCCCCATTATCCTTTTTCCGTGTATCTAATAGGGGGAATGATGTAACTACAATATCAACCCCGGCACTCGTTAATGTGTTCCATGTATCTTTGGTTAATTGGTAACTCCTGCTCATCCTGCTTAACTCGATTAGGCAAAGACAGCAATGTATGCCCTTTGCCTCTCGGTCAAGTAATAATTGCACTAGTTCTTTGAACTTTGGGCGGTCTTGATTCTTCCCGGTCCGTTTCTCACTATATATATTTGCAGGGTTAATCTTAATATTCTCTTTATGACAAAAGTCTAAAAGTTGCTTGTATTGGCGGTTATAGGACTGCTGTATCGTTGAGCAGCGGATATAACAATAGTATTCTGCTTTGTATTCTTCCATTACTTAATCCTCCTGCAATAGCAGTAGGGCAAATGCCCTATGCTATTGAAAAACGTCTGCTTGCTACCTGTTTAATGAACTCATTATAAAGGTCTTTGTGCAATTTCTTAAATGCAGTAGTATCAAATCTGTTAGAAAGAATGTTGGTAAATCTAATGATGATGTTGCCTAAATCTAAAGTTTCGATTTCTCTTGCGTCTAACTCATCCTTAATAGCCTGTTCACGTTCGGTAATTTGTGCTTTTAATACATCTTGTGCAGCATAAAGGTCTTGAAGTTCTGCTACCGTGTTTCTGATTTCTGCGTTTCTCATAATGTTATCTCCTTTTGTTTTGTACCTTATACTATTAGTATAACCGATAACATGTTATTTGTCAAGTAAATCATCTTACATTTATTGACATTTGTTACATTCCGCAGCATTTTCTTCTCTTTCAATAATAGCAAGGGTTTTTCGGTTATTGTTAGACATTTGCCAACAACCTTAAATCTGACTAAATTTAGTGTACAAAGAATTTATAAATTTTCTGACACTCTTTATTATAGCAAAGTTACCTTTATTAAGCCCTTTTTCTCTCGTTTCTGGGCGTACTCAACAATGTTTCTGGTGTTTCCTATGTGATGACAATATGTGATTAAGTAATCGGAGTTCTGCACCATATACTTATTTGCTTGTGTAATGGCAAGTCTTAACGGTACTTTCTCTAATCCGTCTGGGTAAAATGTGCCATTAAAGCCCTCTGGTGTGTCTATTTTCTGAGTCAATGCGTAAGGTGTAAGCAAGTATAGCTCTATGTCATTATGTCGCTTTTTAGCCTCTCTCAGCACACCTATTGTCATATTATCAAAATTCCCATAACGTCCGACAATAAATGTTGTAACACCATATTCCGTAATATGTTTTTCAACCGTTTCCGCAAGCGGTTCTCTTATATTGCTAGGAGTGTGCCTATTACCCATTAAGAAACAAGTTTTACCGTTCATAATATATCCTTATTTGATATGGCTATCATAACATGAACAAGCAGGCGTGCTAAACTGTTGGATTATATAATGCTTAAATATGTAATATCCTAGACTATTATGAGAACAAAGGATTTTTATAAACAGTTCGGTAAACGTCTGAAAGAATTAAGACAACAAGCGAATATATCACAGGAAGATTTAGCGGAGAGCGTAGGAGTCGCAACAAAGACCGTTAGTTACTGGGAGAATGGTCATAATCCTATAACTTTGAATAAGATACCACTTATTGCAACTGCCTTAAATATTCCTATATATAAATTGTTCGTATTTCTTGATGTTGAAGAAAAAGCAGCGGATAAGGATTATATCTCATTATTACAGTCAAAGACTGGAGAAGAATTAAATACCTTATTTAATATCATTAAGGAATTACAGAAGATTAAATAGTCTTTTATTTTAGATAAATAACTGTTAATTTAACAAAACTTCATTATTCATAAATTCAAATATGGTTAAGTTATAATTATAGAATGGATAATAACCAATTTGAAATATATATTGATTATGATAAAGACTCTGACAATCCAGAAAGAGTCTTCTTATCGCTAGCTAAATTGGTTTCAGAGTTTTCTAACTTTGATAATATTGTATGTGAGACATTACCAGTAAAAGTTAATCACAGAATAATTTTAGATAAAGTTGAAGACGGCTCAATTAAAGCATTTTTCAAACAAGCTATTGAACTAATTGAAGATGAACCGCTAAAGAACCTTGATTTAAAAGGGATAATAGGTCATGCATTAGTTAAGGGTAAACACAAACTCTTAGAAACGTTAAAAGAAGACCCTAACAAGCCTACTGTCGATGTAAAGCAATTACAAACAGATATATTTGAACTTTCAAAAGATATTAAAACAAATCAATTACAAACAATAACCCCTATACCACCAATTAAATTGGCTAAATGTTTAGAGGGGGTTAATACTGCATTCGGACACCTTACAAGTAAAGATAGATTTAAGTATATTAGTAAAGATACTACTACTGAAACACACTTTAATAAGGCATTCTCAATGGCTTATGAAAAGACTCAGTTAATCGAACAAAACATGACAAAGAATTATAAAGCATTATTAGTTGTAAAGAAGCCAGATTTATTAAGTGATAGCAGTCAATGGGAATTTAAATACAATGACACGTGTATTAAAGCTAGAATTGAAGATACTGACTGGTTGTCAAAGTTTCAAAATCGAGAAATCTCAATACAAGCTAAAGATAGTATAGAGTGTGATTTACAGATACAGACTAAAGATATAACAGGTGTTAAAACAGAGGTAATTTATACTGTAACAAGGGTTCATAAAGTAGTACCATATAATCAGCCTAAACAGTTAAATATAAATGATAATAGTTCTAAATCTATATAATTAAACTAATTATAAACAATTATTCCATTGACAGTTAATGGTGATAATGTTGCTTGGAACACCCACAAATTGTATATCAAATTTTAATGACGGTTCAACAATCGTTGAAGCATTATGTATTCTAAAAGATAAAGACCAGCCATTATTCAAGAACATTTCTACAGTATTAGTTGAATTAGGTTTAATTCTTAATGATATAATTTCGTTTGGCAAATCTGCAACAGGAATTATAACTTTAGCTTTACAATTTCTGCCGTTCTTATTCAGTTCGCCCCTTAAATTAAAACATTGAAACTCTGTAAGTTCTTTTCTATCAACAGATACAACTTTATAAAAGTCTTTAATCCCTAGTAAATAAGAAATTAGTCTTTGAGGTATCTGACAATCTAACTTGTTAGCCCGGTCAATTTCATGCATAAAAGCATCCAATAAAGGCATATATACAGAAGTTTCTTTATCTCTCATATCATGCCAAGCACATTTATCTTCTTTTAATTTACACAAGTTTTGAAATATAGGGGTTATTCTAGCCCAATAGTCATCACAACAAGGTAAATTATACCATTTCTTGCCAAAATCAATTTTAGCGGATAATCTAGAATGCTTTGCTGCAAAGTGATTATGTTTCATAGAAAGTCCTACATCCCATGATATTTCAGCTCTTTTAATGATAATGTCTCTTACATCTCCTGCCTCTGCATCACTATCTTTGTTAATTGATAATTCTACTATATCTGATTTTGACTCATATTCTAGTATAAGAGGTTCGGCATCAAAAAGAAGTTTGATAAAAGCCTTTGAGGCAATAATTAATTTCTCCTGTTGTTCATTGCTAATAGATAACCAAGCTCTTTTAGATGCTTCAATTGATTTTTCATTAATTACAACAGGTCTGAATGCTGCAATACTACTCTCTAATTCCTTAATACAAGCATATTCAAACGCTCTACCATTATCATTAGACTTATTACTCATTAACACTTACCTCTAATTGTTTCTTTATTGCTATGGCAATTTCGTACGCAAGATGAACTGGAACGGCATTCCCTATCATTTTATAAGCATCATTTACGCTATTGTATATAAACTTAAAATCATCCGGGAAACCTTGAACCCTTGCCACTTCTCTGATAGACATTCTGCGGTACAAGTTTTCTTTACCACTTACAAACTTACATACATTTGTTGCGACTTTTTCCATTTTTGGGGCCTGTGGATGTAATTGGCACTGTCTTCCAGAAGCCTGTACCGTAAATGCTTGTTCATCCCAACCTTTAACACGATTACGACTCATGAATATCGGACTATATGCCCCCGTAAAATATTCATTATTGTTAATTGCACTGGTATTGTGATAGTTCTTCTCAATTGACGGTACAGCCGTGTCTTTTAAATCCCATATAATATCCCTTAATGTGATTTTCTTTTTATCATCTACAGTTGAACCCTTAGGAAACTGGAATTTAATGTTTAAATCTTTTCTAAAACCAATATAGAATACTCTTTTCCGTTCTTGTGCTACTCCATAGTCTTTGGCATTAACCAAGTTTACAGTAACATCATAACCTGCTTCGTTAAACATTGAAACGATATTGTTTACAGCTTCATTATGTCTATTAGCAAGCATACCTGACACATTTTCTGCAAGGAAAAACTTAGGCTTTGCAGCTTTTAAAATGCGTATATACTCATAGAAAAGTTGCCCTCTTTCATCATTAATCCCACGTAGCGAACCCGCTTCACTCCAAGATTGACAGGGCGGGCCTCCAATAATTCCGTCAATATCTCCAAGACTTTCAAAAACATTACTGTCTATCTTTCTAATATCCCCCTCAATAAGTTTTGTTTTAGGATGATTTACTTTAAAGGTCTCATAAATTGTCTTATCAAACTCATTAGCTATTGGAATTTCAAACCCTGCCATTTCAAATCCCAAGTCGAGTCCACCACAGCCACTAAATAAACTTATAAGTTTCTTTTTTAAAGCCATATCCTTTTCACTTCACCTTACATGTATCTAATCCTAGTTCATTATAGCAGAAACATATTAAGTAGGTATTTATATTAATGAGTATTATTGCATATAAATTATATTGATAGTATAATAATATTGTCACAGATTTTATCACATAAATCTATTAAATTAGTTAAATTGACTAAATCTAACAAAATTCCTCAAGCACATTGAATACTAAAAACCGTTGATATGACTATATTCTATCCAATTGGTTAAAATAGTTAAATCCATTAAAAATAGAGTATATTTTCTTTCACGGTGTAGACAGCGATTCGAATTCGCTTGGGGGTACCATTTAATAATAGAGGGCATTTTAGTCCTCTTTTTTAATGCCTTAATTTACCCTAAAAAGCCCTATTTGGTAACGAGTTTGGTAACGAAAAGTTAGCATGAGAAATTTACTGTTAAATATCTTTATCAACTCTGCTTTTCGGCATTTTACTTTGCACAACTTTTCTATGATAATTGTATCATGAAATATATTTTTTAATATCTTCTTATTTCAAAGCTACCACCCCATTTTAATAATAGGCTATACTGTTATTATGTCAAATTTGTAAAAGAATATTAATTCGTATTACGCTTGTGGCACTTGCACTTCTGATTTTGACACTTCAGCCCTCTTTTTTAATAAGTAAAGAATATGGAAAAGTTTATAAAGGTAACGGCTGAGGTAACGACACGAATTTTAGAACATAATTTTTTCATTTCTTGCTCTTGCTTGTGCTTTCCAAAGCTCGTTAAATGATGTTGGTGTTTACATTTTTAATAATATTATCAATCTGCATTGATAATAAATTATCTGAATGTGTTAAAGTTTATATAGAAAATTTATGAAATTTTTCTGACCTTTTATATATAATTCAAAATATGCTTAATTTTTATCTTTTATATAGACAGAAGCCATTTTTTGTGGTATTCTTATGCGTTGTAAGTATGAAATAAGAGGATTTTATTATTATGTCAAAATTTGGTTTGAAAAAAACCTGTAGTTTTTTGCGTGCCATGACAAGAAAAAAAATAGTTATGGCAACGCTTTTTAGTTTATTCGCAACATACAATTCCCCGGTTCAGGCGGAAATTATGCCGACAATTGATTCGAATGGCGGGCTTGGTTTGGGTAGTGCATACGAATTTGGTCAATCTACAGACAATAATTCGTACGAAATATCAACATTTGATGCTGAAACCAATACTATTAACACTCAATCGTACAGCGTGAATATTAAAGACAATGTTGAGAGCGGAAGTCGCATTGTTACTGATGGGAATGGCGGTTCATCTGGTTATAATGGCACATATGCAGATCAGTTTGTTCATCATTTTGATTATACTACCGGAAGCAATACAGCCACTTCTGCAGCTATTGGTGCCGGTATATTCAACTGCTATAAAAATTCTGTAATAAATACAATTGTTGGTGACTATATTAATCTTGCAGCGATATCAAATACAGCAAATGCTCATGGTGTTGCTATAGACAATCACGGTGTTATAGGAACGATAACAGGTGACTTTATAGGTAATCATGCTCATTCAATAGCATCTAATGCATGGGGAGGTGTTATTAATAATGTCGGAACCGGTTCAGGGTATAGTGAAAGCATGGGTAACATAACGAGTATAACCGGTAATTTTATAAGTAACTCTTTGCAATCTGATAACGGTTATGTATATGGCGGTGCAATAAACATTAACCAGGGATGGATAGGCTCAATAAACGGCATATTTATTGGCAATAAGGCTGTCGATGCAGCGACAACAGGAATTGGCGGCGCCATCATTTTACAAAATAATTCCTCCATTGATAATTTGCAGGCAGATTTTGTAAAAAATGTCGCCAAAACACATGGTGGTGCGCTCTCAGTACGAGATTCAGAAATAGCTAATATTAATGGTAATTTTGCTGGAAATGAAGCTATTGAAGGAAATGGTGGTGCCATATATAACGTAACTTCAAATAACGGGGCAACCATTACTGATAAAACTTCTGTAATTGGAAATATAAACGGAACATTCTATTCAAACAAGGCCGGGAATGACGGCGGAGCCATATATAACACGAACGGCGCTCAGATTGAATATGCGGAAGGCGATTTTATAGCTAATGAGGCAGGAAATAACGGTGGTGCCATATACAATGACAGCACGATAGCTGACGGTTCAAGTATTGTAGTTGACGGTAATTTTCTAAATAATAAGGCAACCGGAAGCGGTGGTGCTATTTATAGTAAGTCGGATATTGATTTGTTGGCAAATGGTCATTCAAATGTAATCCATGGTAATACATCTGGAAGCGGTGAAGCTATCTATATGGAAGGAGCCCCTGCACAGGAAGCGACCTACGATGATACCGACCCTTCCATAGAATTAACACCTGCTGTACCGGCAAAAATACCGAATTTAAACCTTAAGACAGATAATAATGGTGAATGGGTTATTTATGACAGGATAAACGGTACCGAAGGATTATACAATGTTAATATGACAGGTGGTGGAACTGTATCTTTGTATAATGATATTAACGGTGGAAACGTAACATTGGACGGAACCAGATTAAATACTGTTAATAACGATATCCATGTTTATAATGTTAATGAATTCACTGTCAAAGGTGATAGTTCTATTGCAGTAGATTTCGACATCAAGAATGAACAAATGGACCGAATAACAACCGCTGACGGAGAAAGCAATTATGCCGGGAATAGCGGAACTTTAGATGTAGTAGAAATGAATTTTCTGAATGATACAAAAAAGAATAAAGCGAGTGTTTTGTTTGCTGAACCTGAGCTTGCCCATAGAGTTCTCAATCACGGAAAAGCTGAAGGCGAAATTCATAAGATTGTAACACCTGCCAGATTATATGATATTCAATACAATGTGCATAATGATGACAACAGAGGCTATTTTGAGTTTTCAAGTAATTGGAATCCTGCAGTCCTAGCTGCTCCGGTTGTATTACAAACCGGTATTCAATCTGCAATGAATACTACTATTCAGTATGCGTTTAATCATCTTGATACTTATACAAAAATACCCAAATTCGACAGACTTACTATGATGCAACAAAACAAGTATGCCGCTGCCGTGAGTTCTGATTTCAACAGTAATTTAACTTCTCTTAAAGAATATAATTTAAGAGAGAACAGAACTTCTAATCAGGGTATTTGGTTTAGACCTTATGTTGCTTTTGAAAATATTAAGTTGAAAAACGGTCCTAAGGTCGATTCTATTACCTATGGTTCTTTTTTAGGATTTGATTCCGATTTCCATGAGCACAGAAATGGTTGGCATTCTGTTTGGTCAACATATCTTGGGTATCAGGGCGGACAAATAGATTATACTGGTGTAGATGCAAATCTTAATGGAGGAGTTTTAGGAATTACGGATACTTTCTATAAAAACAATTTCTGGACTGCCGTAACTTTAACAGGTGGTGCAATGTTTGCAGATATATCAACGATGTATGGTCATGAAGATGCCACCTCTATTGCAGCTGCTTTGGCTACAAAAACAGGTTATAACTTTGAATTCAAGGATGGTAAATATATTTTGCAGCCAATATTGAAAGCCAGTTATTCATTTGCGAATATGTTTGATTACACAAATGCTGCAGGACTTAGGATAGACGCAAAACCTCTTCATACAATTCAACTCAATCCTTCCTTAAGATTTATTACTAACTGTAGGAATGGATGGCAGCCATATGTCAGAGCTGGTATGGTATGGAATTTAATGAATGATACGGATGTAGATGCAGGTGCTTATCACTTGCCGAATATGCATATTAAACCGTACTTCGAATATGGACTTGGTGTGCAAAAATTGTATAACCATAGATTTGTTGGTTTTGGACAAGCTATGTTAAGACACGGCGGAAGAAACGGTATCGCCCTGACATTTGGTTTAAGATACGGACTCGGAAGAGAACCGGGTGTAGATTACAAAAATATGACTAAATGGGAAAGGTTCAAAGCGTTTTTTAAGTAATATTTCATACAGATAATAAAAGCAGATAACTTATATGTAAAAACCCTAAAACCGACTTTTTTACTTTGTCTAGTTTTAGGGTTTCAGTTTATTAAGCTCTCTTTTTATTTATTTCTACAAAATAGCAAAAAAAATATTTTTACGAGCCTTACAGTTATTGTATGCATTTATTACATTTGGTCAGTCATCTACGTGTAATACAGATAATATGCATAGGTTAGAATCTGCATCAACTTGTACTTTTAAACAAAGTGCTATACAATTTGAAAAATTTTATGAAAATTTCAAAACCGTGGCAATTCCTTTTGAACAAAAGTCTTGCAAACCCACACAAATTTATTTAAATTATGTAACAGGTTTTTTCATGTATTAACTACTAAAGATTGTTACGATTTTGTTGAACAAGGAATAAATAATATCCTAAATGTGCTTGTTTCACACTCCCAGAATCAAGACTATACAGCTTTTGTAAAGGAAGGGCTTAATTTCTTAAAGGAAAATAAAAACAATGATGAACTTTACTGTCGAGGTAACTACGGCAATTGCGTTCTTGATGAGGGAGGTTTTGATACATACTTTATAATACACAAAGTTTTTGAACAAGCTGTAAAACCTGATATCCAATTTGCATATAAACCGGAAACACTGCAAGAATATATTAAAAAGGCCGGAGAATACATGGATGCATATACAAAAAGGGGAATACACCTGTATCCTAACGGATTTATAAATCGATAGATAAATTCTGAGAACATTTCTTTCCAAAATTCTTTCACTAGGTAGACAGCGATTCGAATTTGCTTGGGGAAGGCCTCCGTTTGCGAACAGCAAAAGGTGACTAAATGTCACGTTTTGCGTGAAATATTAAAAGCAGGCATAGATAGGTAGCTTGAGCAAATGGAGGGGAAAAATACCAAGAGGGTTTCAGCCCTCTTTTTTAATTAAACATTCTATTTTGCCTGTTCATCACAAGCATTTATATATTTGGCGATTAGTTCTGGAAAATTTGCTTGAAATTCCAGCAACCTCATTCTTAATCGTAAAGGTAAATCACTTGCGAACATACCCATTTCAGCATCTCCAAGAGCTTCTTCTAAGGGTTCTGATGTATGAAAAAAGTCAGTTGTAGGATTAATCAGATAATTAATGTAGCCTTGTTGAATTATTGTAGAGTGGCTTTTATATGCTTCCAATTCTGCTTCGAAAGTTTTTTGTATATCGTCATTCTTTGATATTTTAAAATCGCGTTTTCCTGAAATATCAATAAAGTGTCCGAATTCATGCACAAACACAGCAAACACTTTTTCTAAATTTGTTTCGTTGGTTTGATTTTCACGAAAATCTCCTATATTTATTGTTTTATCTCCATAGTCCCAATTAGCATTATATTTGATTTTTCCGTCATATTGAATTTTCTCTAATTCTCGTTTATTCATTATCATCAACCTGTCAGGTGGCATTTTCTTTAAAATGGAAAGTACCATTTCTCCGTTATCTTCACCAATTTTACCTGTTAAATCAATAACATTTTGATTATTATCTTTTTTGTTAGTTATTGTGATTCTTTCTCCTTCAAAAATTACATCATAGGGGATTCCATTTACAGAAGATACAATATGATTTTCATTTATTTGCTGAAATGTATAATGTTTATCCAATAGGACTTCATCTCCCCTTTTTATAGTATAGTCAATTACTCTCATACCATCAGCGGTTTCTTCATTGTAATAATCTGTTGTTGTGCCAAGAGGTGATGTAAAATGTTTTTCTATTACAGTATTGCCGTCACATTGCGAAACGAATTGTAACGGTTTTACGGTGCCATCGGAATATGTCTCTGACTGATTCAAAATACCATCTATACTACTAGGCGCTGATGTAACCGTTCGTTTGAGTGTCCCATCTGGATTGAAGTATTTAACTACATCCCTTGTAACGAGCTCTCTATCTGATATCTTTGTATATTCGGTTAATTGCTCTATATGATTTTTCTTATTTATTGTTTTTACTGTGTACTTTTGTTCATCATTTGGATTTGGTATTTTTTCTTGTATTTCAACCAATTCATACTTTTTATTAAACACAAATTTTAGATCCGGATTATCATTAGTATAAGCTATCCATGTTCCTGTAAATATCGGACCTTGATCTTGAAAATCGAAATCCGGATTCTGCATTATAAATTTATATAAATCAGAATCAGGGGAACCGGCAAGCGAATAATACAGGTCATATTTTTTTATTTTATCCATATTAATTGAATTAAATAATTCTTTAATACTATCAATATCTTCCCCATACCATACAACAAACTGTGGTGATAGTTGAATATTTTCACCGTCTTTTGATTTTAGTTCAATTTTTGATATTTTTTGTAATAAACCCGGATTTTCTTTATCTAATTCTTCTAATTCAAAAAGCACGTCCCAACCATATTCTTTCTCAATAGAGTTACTGTTGTTAATTATTTCTATAATATTCTGAATATTAGCAGCCTGCCTATCATCTTCTATTCCTAATGCCAATTCCGGATTTTTAAATTGTATAAGATATTTGATTTTATTAGGTTGTTTTGCAAAAGACATTAAGTTATAAGGGGCAAGTTCAACATCTTTTAGATTTTCATTAGATAATATATCAATAAGCGTTTCGATTTCATCATCATTAAATTGTAACAGTTCAATAATGTCGTATTGACTTTTAAAAACTTTGCTCAAGAAAGGATTTTTTATAATATTTAAAACTTTTTGAAAAGAGATGTCATCCAGTTTAACAAGTTCAGTTGAGTATCTGGGAGACCTCTTTTTTAAAGCACTATATCTTTCCAGACTTTTTGCATCTGCTTTTAACAATATTTCTAAGTCATATCTTACATCAATAGTCCATACTTCTCTAAAATACATATTATTATTTACAATAAACTCAATATTATCAACAGGAAGTTTTCCAAACCTTTTTAGGTCTGTCGAAACAGGTTCAATGACGAAATTGGGCAATTTAACTAATTTGGGAAGATTTTCGGCTATTACGACGGCATCTTCTTCTGTTAAGCTTTCATCTTCCAAAGCATCCAAAATAAATCCTATTTCTCTATGTATGGTGGGAATCATTCCGCCACCTGCGAATTTTCCTGTATAATCATCTATATCTTCATCCTCTTCTTCATCAAGCCTATATTTTATTGATATTTCCAACATACTTTTTGCTATAATTTTCTTTTGTTCCGATAGATTTTGATATCTCGGTTCATTTTCAAGTCTGCTATATGCATTCAAGCTTTTATCCTTAAATTGATTAAACCACCCTTTTACAAGCTGTACCGCTTGGTCCGCAATAAGAGAACCAGTTTGTTTTATTTCTTTAAAATCAGGATTGTTTTCGAGCATTTTTTCGTTGAAGAATGCTAAAGCTTCTTCGTCAGATAGATCATTCATATTACCATCATTTGATGCAAAAACACTGATATCTTCTTTTAACCTTTTAATCTCTTCTTCATCAAAAATCGAATTATCATCTTTATCATACACTTTTAAGAATAATAAATTTTGCGGAACAATAATTCCCGATTTTAAATTTTTTAAAAACTCACTTATATTCATAACGTTATTTTTACATATAACCTCAAATTGTATATCGGTACATTTTTATGAAACTTTAATATTTTTCTGCAAATTGTTACATTTTAATAAAAATTGTTACAAATTTTTTGTATTACAATAATCTTATGTCATATTTTGAAATTTTTGTTTTAGCTATAGCTTTATCAATTGATGCCTGCATTGTCTCATTTACATATGCTTTGAAATTTAAAAAAGCACATTTTAAAAACTCTGTCTCACTATCGGTTTACACTGGACTTTTTCAGGCACTTATGCCACTTTTTGGATATTATCTGACAAATTTCGTTAAAATTTATATAGAGCCCTATTCAAAATTAATAGTTTTTCTGATTTTTACTTATTTAGGAATAAAATTTATTTTGGAATCAAATGAGAAAAGAGAAAACGAACTACATGCAATTAATACAAAAACTCTATTATTAATAGGTATAGCAACGAGTATTGATGCGTTTTCCGCAGGAATTAGTCTTTCTCTGTACGGTAATAAAATCTTCAAACCGACAATTTTAATAGGATTAATTACTTTTATAAATTCTGCATTAGGGTATTTTGCAGGATTAAAATTCAAAAAATTGCCTTCAAAATTTCTTGAAATATCAGGCGGAGTGCTTCTTATTTTGCTTGGAATCAAGGCTTTGTTTTAATCACTATAAACTTTGTAATCGAAATTTTGCATAAAAAAAACCACCCGGTGTGTGTCAGGTGGATTTGTTTTCTGCATCCTAATGGTCTTTATTAGTGTTTATTATCTAGGAGTTTATATGATTTTGGGGTTATTTACTATTTAGTGTTTCGGCTACACTTAAAGTGTGCATAAGCATTATTGCACATCAGCAAAATAAGTCAAGAATTTTACTTAAATTTACATTAATATTTCTTAATAATTCGCCAGGCGCGCCTATTTAACGCATTAAAATACTTATATACAATTTAATATATCTTAATATATTAAATTGTATAATAATTGTAAAAACTACGCTTGTTAATCTATCAGTTAAGTTCCCAAATCAGTTGCTCAAATTCCGGAAACGATATTTCTGTCCACTCGAATCCGTTTATACAGATTTCTTTTTCACAAATCATGCCTGCGACGTAAAAACTCATTGCCAGTCTGTGATCATGATAACTTTCGAGAGGTAAATCAGTTTCGGATAATTTCGTTTTACCATGCACAATAAATCCGTCAGGATTTTCATCTATATTTATACCGAGTTTCTTTAATTCGGCTACAAGACATTTGATTCTGTCAGATTCTTTATTTCTTAAATCTTCGGCATTTTTTACAACGGTTTTACCTTCTGCTTGTGAAGCCAGAACTGCTATAACAGGAAGTTCGTCAATTAGCCTTGGAATATCATTACCTTCTATTGTGCAACTCTTTAAATTATCACAATATTGAACGTGAATATCAGCGCACTCTTCTCCTGATACGACACGTTTGTTAAGTATTTCAACATTTGCTCCCATCCGTTTTATGATATCTAAAATACCTGAACGTGTTGGATTTATACCGACATTTTTAATAATAAAATCTGAATCAGGTACAATCAAACCGGCAACAATAAAGAATGCTGCAGATGAAATATCACCTACTATTTCTATATCTTTGGCAATTAATTCTGAGCCTGAAACAGTTATTTCATTGTTATTTATATTTACATCAGCTCCAAGGTACTTTAACATTAATTCTGTGTGATTTCGACTTTTTGTGGGTTCAATTACGGTAGTTCGCCCTTCAGCATTCAATCCTGCCAAAAGTACTGCGGATTTTACTTGTGCACTGGGAAGCGGCATTGAGTAAATAATACCATGGAGTTTCTGTCCGTATATAGTTAACGGCAAATGGTTATCAACGGATTCTATTTTGGCGCCCATTTGAGTCAGCGGTTCTATTATACGCTTCATAGGGCGTTTTGAAAGACTATTATCTCCGATTATTTGAGAATCAAAATTTTGTCCGGCAAGAATTCCTGCAAGCAAACGGGTAGTTGTACCCGAATTTCCTGCATCAAGCGTGGTAAATGATTTTTTTAGATTACCGTCAGATGTGATTTCAATTGTCTTTTTGTCAATTTCTTTTATCCCAACACCCAATTGTTTAAAGATATTCAACGTAGACCAACAATCCGCACCGCTTGAAAAATTACTGATTATACATTTACCCCTTGCCAAAGAAGAAAGCATAACTGCCCTGTGCGATATTGATTTATCCGCAGGAATAGTTATTTCACCTTTTAATGGTTTTGATCTTTGAACGATTTTAAGCATCTTGCTCCCCTTGCAATTTATTTTAACAAATATTTACAACTTAAGCAATTTATCAACACAAAAAGACTTTAAATATATAGCGAGGAATTATGGGAAACGATAGTACAGTTAAGAAGAATGGAATAACTTACCATTATACTGAGAAAATCAAACCCCAATCACAGGCTGCAATAGAACATGCTATCACGAGAGTTTTTGAAAAATCCAGGAAAAACATTTCTTTTTTTTACGGACTTAAGTTAGAAGTACAGGGATCCTGGGATGAAACAAAAGAATTTAAAAATAAAAACTATTGGGAACAGGGTTTTACATATGATCCGGCAATAAAAAAAGTTATTCATTTAAAAACGAATCGTTCAAGCGCAATTGAGTTTGGAACATTATTTCATCCTACAATCAGTAACGAGAAATTAGAAGAAAATGCCTTACACGAATTGGGACATCTGTTTAATACCTATTTTGCTAATCCTGATAAAGAACTAAAAGAAAGGCTCAAGGAACTCTACCTGATGGGAGGAAAAAATTGTAAAGAAATTGCAGAAGAATATACCAGACTGAATGAAATTTACTGTCGGCAAAATGGTTTAAGTGATTCCAAAGAATTTAAGGAAGCTTGGCGAAAGGATGTTAATAATGCTTTTAAAGGAAAATCCCGGTGGAAAACATCAATAACGGATAGCAATCTTGGATACTTCTCTCCTATATTTGAATTTTCCCAAATAGATAAGAACAAAATAGACCATTCAAAAAAAATAACACTAAATGACGGAATTGACGACAAAGAGCTGGATTGCGCAGACTTACCCAGAGATGAAATATTTTCACAATTATTTGCCTTTGCTATGGGTGCCTGCGGAAACGAAAGATATAAACATTACCTTGTGAACACATATAAATATTCGTATGAAGTGGTAAAAAAATATATTAATAAATATTTAGGTACAAATACAAAAGGACATTATGTACCCCGAACGCAGAGTAAATTCGATTGTAACGGGTAGTATTTACTTCCTGACAATCTCAAATATTTCTTTACATTTAGAGAAAACTTTTTCCGCATCTTTTAAGAAAAGCATATTAGGTCCGTCGCAGAGTGCTTTATCAGGGTTCGGGTGAACTTCAAAGAATAATACATCTGCGCCTGCAGCCATAGCACAATTCGCAAGAACAGGAACAAATCTTCTGTCTCCGCCGGTTGAATCACCGTTTGAACCGGGCATCTGGACACTGTGAGTTGCATCAAAAACAACAGGGTAACCGAATTCTTTCATAATAGGAATTGCCCTGAAATCCGAAACTAAATTATTATAACCGAAGGTTACACCTCTGTCTGTTAGCATTATTTGCCTGTTTCCGCTATCTTCAACTTTTTTAACCAACGATTTCATTTGTTCAGGTGCTAAAAATTGCCCTTTTTTTATGTTAACAATCTTGCCTGTTTTTGCTGCCGCCACAAGCAAATCCGTCTGTCTGCACAAAAATGCCGGAATTTGTATAATATCTGCAACTTCTGCCGCAATAGGCGCCTGGTCAGGAGTGTGAATATCTGTAACAATAGGTAAATTAAACTCTTTTTTGATTTTGGCAAGGTATTCAAGCCCTTTTTCCATACCCAGACCTCTGTAAGAATTGATTGAAGAACGGTTTGCTTTATCGTAAGAGCATTTAAAAACATAATTTATATCGAGTTTTTCGCAAACTTTTTTTAAACCATCAGCTGTCTCTCTCATTATATCAAGCGTTTCAACTGCACAAGGCCCTGCAAGAATTGTTAATTTATTACTTCCTATTTCGAAGTTCTTTAATTTAATCATAATATTTACCTCTTGAGTACTTTGGCCTCTTTACGCCACATCCCATCTTCCGCAAGTACCGCCCCAACGTGCGATTATATTTCCTTTTATGTCGCCGATTTTTTCCACATGCCCTACAGGTTCCGAGCCTTCAAGAATTGTAATAACTTCACAATTATTTGAACACCCGGTGCACTGGCATGTTACTGATTGGAAATTCATATTTCCTACTTCCCACCCCTTAAATTTGGTTGAAGCTTCCGTATATTGATGATTTTCCATTGCCAAAAGTGCCGCACCTATTGCACCCATCGTCTGATGGTTATCAGGTACTACAATTTTTGTATTTAAAGCTTCTTCAAATGCTTTTACCATGCCGGAATTTGTTGCAACCCCGCCTTGGAATGAGATTGTCGGCAATAACTCTTTGCCTAATGCAAGGTTGCTTAAATAATTCCTTACGAGCGCCTGACAAAGACCGTAAAGCAAATCTTCAACAGGATAACCGAGTTGTTGTTTATGAATCAAATCGGATTCTGCAAAAACACCGCATCTTCCGGCTATTCTTGCCGGATTTTCGGATTTAAGAGCAGTATCGCCGAATTCTTCAATCGGAACATTTAACCTTTGCGCCTGATGATCGAGAAAACTTCCCGTACCTGCCGCACAAACCGTATTCATAGCAAAATCCGTAACGATTCCGTCACGGAGAATAATAATTTTGCTGTCTTGCCCTCCGATTTCAAGAATAGTTTGAACTCCCGGAATATAAGTGCTTGCTGCTACGGCGTGAGCAGTAATTTCATTTTTTACGACATCAGCACCAACCAAAGCCCCTGCCAAATTTCTTCCCGAACCAGTAGTTCCGACGCCTTGGATATTATATTCTGTCAATGCTTGTGATTGGATATGTTTTAAACCTTCTTGAACTGCTGCTACCGGCTTTCCGGCGGTTTTTAGCATATATGAATCAACATATTTACCTGATTCGTTAACCAAAGCAAGTTTGGTTGTAACAGACCCTACATCTATCCCTAAATATACATTTAAACTCATTTTCTACCTTCTCTTTTCCGTAACTTGATTTTAACACAAAAAATAAAAAGAGGTGAGAAATTACCCGCCTCTTTGTGGAATTTATATGTGGAGTCTGATTATTATTAATCGCTAAATGTCTTGAATGTAGCTTCAATATTGTCTTTGATAACCTTCTTAACAGCCTCCATTTCAGTTTTTAATGCAAGCTGTTCGGTATCAAGCTGTTTAAGCCTTAGTTCAAGGGTTCTGTCTTCTTTCTGGATAATAGAAGTTTTTGCGTTTATATCCGCTATTGTTTTTTCATACTTTTCTTTTTCATATAAATATTGATTCATAGCATCTTCATATGCAGCTTCATCAGTGACGGTTTCTGTATTCAAACTGTAAACAACGCTGTTATCATCAAATTTTACGGATTTGAATCTTCCGTTTCCGTCTGTTTCAAGGAGCGCATAACTTTCTTTTTCAATTTTTTGGTCAATATATGATGCGTTGTAGTATGGCATTTTGTATTGGCCGTCTATCGTATTATTGCTGCCGTTTTGCGGATAAGAATTATAGTACGCTTCTTCTAAATTTTTTTGAGTAGTGTAATATGTTACTCCGTTCATTTTAAAGCTGTATATTCCGCCCAAATAGTTATCACCTGAATCGAAGCAATTGATAATGTCAGTATTTATATTGTCAGCTTTCATATCTTTTACAATCTGCAAAAGTTCTGTTTTTTGTTCATCCGTTAAATCAATTAAAGGTGTTAACTCTGAATTTCCGATATATGAAGGTTTTGTTATATTGTTTTCATAATTAGTTAATAAATTTTGATATCTGTCATACGCTGCTTTATATGCAGCTTCATCACGGACTATATTAGCAATATGATTATCGCGAATATCATCCGCATATGAATTAAGGGTCGGATCAACGCCGTTTGAAAGGAAAACTCCTCTTAATTCATGCGTATGAGCAGTAATGCCGTTACCTTCAGTGTCATCTGATATAATCGCATTAACATCACTCATATTAACTATGCGTCTTGTTCCGCCGTCCGTTTCAAGTCCAAAATTGCCTAAAATAGCTTCTTGAATATTATTATACGAACTGCCGGGATTCCTTGGTAAGTTTTCAGTAATCTTTGACAAATCTGCTTCTTCTAAGACAATTCCGGTATTAATTAAATATCTGTTCAATGTATTTAAATCAATTATATTTGTATCAACCATATCCCGAACACCTTGCAATACAGCTTGCGCATCTGCGGCATTCTCACCTGTTGCAATATTTGTTGGTTGGTTAAAATATTTGACATTAAAGTTTTCACCAGTTGAACTGTTTGTTAATATGTACGAATAATATCCGGCCTCTTGATTCCCTGCATAGCTGTCTATATGAGAATCTACAAGCGATTTGCCTGAATTATTTATTTGGGCCTCTATTTGTATTCTGGAAATATCTTCATTTTCTTTAGCTTTTGTTTGCTGCAAAGTATTATAAGCAGTTTTTTGGGAATCATTCGCCGCATCTAACAGTCTTTTATTCAATTCAATTGTGCTCCAAGGCGAAAGTGCCTGACCGTTTCCGCCAATTTGTACCTGCGGATCTGTCAATTGTTTTATGGCACCTGTATACATAGAAGCATAATAGTGACTTTTAACCAGATAGTTATAATCCGGATTTACCCCTGATAATTGTTTCCAATCGTCAATAACAGCTTCGTTTTCACCGTCTGAATATGAATATTGTAATGTTGTGTAATCGGAAGTTTTTGGAGGATTTGGGACTTCCATATTTAGTAATCTGTTAAACAAATTTGCGCTTTGATTAGCCAGAGCTGTTCTTGCCTGATTAATCTGCTGACCTTCATATTCTGTATTTGTTTTTCTGGCCGTCAATGCCAGATATCTTGCTTGCGAAGCAGCCATTCCCATAACGGAATCTCCTATATTTACTTTGTCTATGATTTAACTATTTTTTTTGTAAAGTCAATATAAGAAACGGCTTAAAAAAAAATCACTTTAACATGTTTTACTCAAAATCATCTAAGAATATGATAAAATATTTATATTATAATTATCTTATGAGGGATGTTGATGATTGATTTTTTAGGGAATTGCGTAAAAAATTTGTTTGCAAGTATTCGCTACACATTTAGCGGATGTACCAGATTTTGTACAGTTTTAAATCAAGCTGCGGCAATTAGCTACGATTCTCTCATCATATCTTTGGTTGTGGTTTTTGTTTCTGCAGCTGTTATTGCAATACAAGTTTCAAAACAATTCCTGATGACGGGAGCTGAGGCTTATATAGGCGGCTCTATCGCCATTGTCATGATAAGAGAAATTGCGCCCGGATTTGTAGCACTGGCTATAGGAGCGAGAGCCGGTACTGCTATTTCTGCTGAGATAGCAAATATGCAGGTTACATCGCAAGTTGATGCAATTAAGACTTTAAAAATAGACCCTGTAGGATATTATTTTTCTCCAAGAATTTTATCTGCAGCCATAACTGTTCCGATGGTTGTTATAGTCGCAGAATTTGTTGGCATTGTTGGAGGTGAAATAGTCTCGTATTTTACAATTGGACTACACCCTGCAAGATATATGAATTCTGTATGGCTATGGCTTAGTACTAAAGATATTTACATAAGTCTTTTAAAAGCCTTTGTATTTGGCATTTTAATAGCTTTAGTATGCGCAACACAAGGATATATGACAAAAGGCGGAGCAAAAGACGTTGGAATTTCCACGACTAGAGCCGCTGTTTTATCAACAGTTTATATGCTGGTAGCGGATTTTATAATAAATATCATATTTTACTTGTAACTCATATAATTATTATGGTATCATACCTATAGAGAGCGGAGACTTATGATTTTGGCTAAAAACATATCCGATGATGAAACAAATGAGATGCTTTACGAATGGATTAAAACATACCATTCGACTTCTGACAATAATCTTCGTGATATTGCGAAAGCCCGAATTGTAAAAAAAATGATTCCGATTGTACATAAAATTGCTCATACGATTGCAAGGCGTTCATATGACCCGATTGAAGATATGGTACAGGCAGGTTTTATCGGACTACTAAAAGCAATAGAGAGATTTATTCCCGAGAAAAATGATAATTTTAGGATTTATGCGGGGTACTACATAATCGGCGAAATGAGACACTATTTAAGAGACAAAATTAATGCGGTCAAGGTCCCTCGATATATTCAGGAATTAGCCATAAGAATAAACAATTTTACAAAAGACTTAACAAAAGAAGAATTAGTGTTCTTGACAAAAGAAGAAATAGCAACGGCAGTTAATTCCACACCTGAATCTGTTGATTTGGCTATGCAAGTTGACAGGAGAAAATCCACACTCTATCTTGAAGATTTATTTGATAATGCAGAATCACTGGGTTATGAAGAAATAATTTCTAATGACTATGAAGAACAGATTAACTATGCTGATGCAAAAATAATTTTCAATGATATTATAAACAAATTGCCTCCCGATGAAAGAGTTATAATTGATATGTATTATATACAAGATATGAACAGAAAACAAATCGCAAATGCTCTAATGTTATCACCAATGAGTGTAACTCGTCGAATGAAGCAAGCATTTAATACTATATCTTCTCTGATTCTTGATGATGCAGAAAAAAGAGAAATTCTTAAAGGAAATTTAAACTTGGAGTATGATGAAGAAGACTTATGATATTTGATTCTTTAAATCTATATATTTTATTTTTGGTTTTTATTGTAGGGACATGCCTTGGCAGTTTTTATAATGTGGTTATTCTTCGCACCCTGAGCGGAGAAAGTATTGTTTTTCCTCCCTCTAAATGCCCAAAATGTGGAAATAAATTAAAGCCTTGGCATAATATACCCATAATTTCATATTTGTTTTTAAAAGGCAAATGCGCATTCTGTAAAGAAAAAATAAGTATACAGTATCCGATAGTCGAACTTTTAACGGGTCTGCTTTTTTCTTTTGCATATATTAAATTTGGATTTAATTACGTGACACTTTTTGTCCTGTTTTGTATTTCCTGCCTTATAATCATGACTGTAACCGATTTGAAATAAAAAAGAGTTGAATG
>JAEEXX010000098.1 GCA_016287985.1 Candidatus Gastranaerophilales bacterium | reverse complement strand
AACGTATTATGTTGGGAATAAACCTCCTGAAACGAACCCATATTATATACTTGCAAAACATCCCGAATGGGCAAACAGACAAAAAAAGAATGCAGATTTAGACATTATTCCATATTCGACATCTGAGCATAACGGATATTTTATAGACCCTGCTAATCCGGAAGTGCAAGCTTTTTTGTTTGAATTAATATGCGAAATTATTAATAGGTATAGGCCGGATGGAATTAATTTGGATTATATAAGATATCCTCAATCTTTAACTCCAAACTACAAAAATTACGATGATTCGAATTGGGGATATACGAAATACGCAAGGAATGAGTTTAAAGAAGCATACGGAGTTGACCCTGTCGACATTTCAGTATCTGATTCATTATGGGATTTTTGGAGATTTTATAGATGTTCAAAAGTTACAAATTTGGTTCGAAAGATTAGTTCTCTATGCAGAGCTAATAAAGTTATGCTTACAACAGTGATTTTTCCAAATAGAGCAAGTGCTATCGATACTAAAATGCAGGATTGGAGGACTTGGACTGCCAGTGATTTGGTTGACGGTTTTACTCCACTTTTATTGACTTGTGATGACAAGACTGCTTCCGCTATGTTAGATGAAGTATTACGCAATATACTATATGACACAAAACTTTATGCCGGTTTATTCGTCACATTTATGAATGGCGAAAAAACAGATTTAATAAAACAAATACATATATCAAGGAAATATAATTTGAATGGAATAATACTGTTTGATTATGCACATTTAGGGCCTAATTACGTTGATATATTGACACAGAGTGTATTTAAACCGGGTGGAAAAGATTATTATGTTGATGAAACCAAATATAAAGATCCTGGATATGTAATGCAGTTTAAATCAAAAGGAACCAATTAAAAGTGACCGAGCAATCAAATAATGATAAGAGAAAATTTTTGGGAATTTGGTTTGACTGTTGCGGAACATACGGCAGAATATACAAAACCAAAGATGGAAGTATGTACAGAGGCAGATGTCCATCCTGTCTGCGTCCTGTGACAGTAAGAATAGGTGGGGATGGAACAAATATGCGCTTCTTCAGAGGAAGTTAGGGGTAAATATATTAACCGTTGGATAGGTTAGTTACAATCACGGCAAATATAGAGGAAAGGGGATTTTAAAATGGAAGTCAGCTTGGAAAATTTGAGAAAAGAAAACGAAGTTTTGGATATTTTTTGTAATTTGGTTTCAATACCGTCTCCTTCTTTAAAAGAAGAAAAAGTTATTGAATGGATTTTAAATTTTTGTGAAACGAATGGCATTAATGCGAGAAAAGATGATTACGGAAATGTTTATATAAAAGTGCCTGCAACAGATTTAAGCAAGGAGCCAATTATGCTTTCTTCCCACATGGACGTAGTGGGGGATGACAGCCCTGTTAATATTTATCTTGATAAAGAAGGCTTTATTCATGCTCAAGGCAGAACTCTGGGTGCTGATGATAAAGTCGGTGTTGCCTGCGCTTTGAAATTGGCTAAAGATGGGGTAAATGGACTATTAGGTGCTCACGGCGGGTTGGAAGTAACCTTCACTCGTGACGAAGAAACAGGCATGAGCGGTGCCGAGCATGTTGAGTTTGATAAAATTCAATCAAAATACATACTGGTTTGTGATGCTGATAAACTTGGACAATTACAAATTTCAGGCGCGAGCTATACTAATGCAAAAATTACAGTAAAAGGATTAAAAGGCGGGCATTCCGGTATTGACATCGGTGATAAAACAAGGTTGAATGCAGCTAAACTTATTGCTGAACTCCTTGCAGAGTTTCCTCAAGGTGCCTATTATACTGATGAGACAGGGGTAATAACATCTTGTAATCTTGGTGCAATTGTTGCGGGCGGAATACAAAATTCTGTTGCATCAATTGTGGAAAAAGGAATCAAAACAAACAATTATATAACTGAAATTATGAAAAAGACTTCTACAAATATAATCAATACACTTGGAATGGCTTCTTATTCGATAAGAAGTGCTTCGGTTGCTAAAGAGAACGAATTGAAGGATTTGATGAAATCGATTGTCGATAAGTTTAATCAAAAGTATCAGGGATTGGCAGAGGCAGTTATTGAGTTTGAAATACATTTACTTCCGTTTGAGAAAGCTGAAGATGACAGAATAGAAAAAGTTCACACAAAAGCTTGTGAAATGGTGGGAATAAAGAATGATATTTCATCATTCCATGCAGGAGCTGAAACCCATATATATTGCCACAACAAAAACTCAAAAGGTGAAACATTTATGCCGGTTCTTCTGGGGCTTGCTGATGTTTATAACATGCATTCAGCAGAGGAAAAAGTAGACTATAAAACCTTATTAAAGGGATATGAAGTAATAAGAAATACATTTATCGAATTTAATAAAATTTAATTTTCCACCGCAAATTTATTTTTCACTGGTTTTAGAGTAAATAGAAATATAACGAAGGAGGTACTATGAAAACGTTACGTATAAATCCATTTAACTTAAGACCACAAGTAAAAAGGCTGACTCACAGACCAAAGCATGTAATAATACCTGCCGAACTTCCTGAAGCATTGGGTAATAAGTTTGTAGCTATGCAAGGTTCATTAGATTATATGGCAACTAATTATGGTATTAACTTTAAATTTATTCATTGGCCATTTAAACTTGAGGACAGAGAATTAAGTATAGATAAAGTAACGTGTAAAGGAAAGAATAATACCTTTGAAACCGAACTTATACATACAGACCGTGATGATGAAGCCGATATTGCAAAAAATGTATATATGACCGTAAGTAATGTAATGAAATCTGAGAAACTGCAATCGTATAATAATTTATATGGTGTTAAAGTTCAAGATATTCCCGACATATTGAAGCCTACACTTAAAATATACAGCGGAATTTTAGAATATTACGCTAAAAAATATGACGGTATGACATTTACAGTTACAGGAATTAACGGTGAGAATAGTATCGTCAATAAAAATCCCCCTAAAATAGTTATTGGTTGCAACTATAACTCAAAATCCGCATCTGTAAGTATTTCTAAGGTTGATCATGCAGCACATACTTCTAGCGAAAATGCTTTTTATACAGATTGGGGATATAATTTGAAAGATTTTTATGAAGATAAAAAGTATGAAGATATTTATAAAATGGTAAGAAGTGTTCTTGAGCCTAATGATTCACAATCTCAAGAAGTCGATTCCAAACCTCTTCAATAGTACCGTTCGCATCGATTTTGTATAAAACACCTTTTTCTTCATAGAATTTTATTAAAGGTGCGGTTTCATTGACATAGGTTGCAAACCTTTCTCGTGCAATTTCTTCTGTATCATCTTTGCGTGTTTTTAATTCTACATTACATTTATCGCATATATTTTCAACTTTGGAAGGCTTAAATTTTTTGTTATAAATTTCGCCGCATTTCGGGCAAGACTGTCTGTTTACGATTCTTTCGATTAATTGCTCGGTATCAATATCAAAATATATTGCCTTGAATGATGTTTCAATACCTTTATCAATTTTTGCATTTATATCTTCAAGTCTAAGTGCTTGCTCCATGCTGCGGGGGTAGCCGTCAAGTACATACCCGTTATTACAATCGCTTTGAGCAAGTCTTTTACCTATCATTGTTGCTACCAAGTCAACAGGAACAAGATGTCCTTGGTCAATATGGAATTTTGCAATTTTGCCTTCTTCTGTTTCTTTGGCAATTTCAGCTCTCAAAAGAGAACCGGTATCAATGTGCGGAAAACCTAAATATTCCGATAATTTGTTTGTCTGTGTACCTTTTCCGCAAGCCGGAGGTCCTAAAAATATCAACTCTCTTTTCATGAAAATTCTCCTAACATAGTTCAATTATAAATCCTAAATAACAATTTTCCAATAAACATAATCAATTAAACTTTTTCATCAAGATATTTCACATAATAAGATGCTATTGCAGGAATAAATGTTAAAACGAGCAGAACATTCATTATTCCATATTTTTGAGCAATTGCGCCTAATCCTGTTAACAATAAGGCAATTGACCCCCAGCAAAAACCATTTATAAACCCTGATACAATGCTTTTGTACTTAGGTAATATTTTTTGAGCCCATAAAAGTGTTACCGGTTGCGCTAACATTGTTGTAAAACCAATCATTCCGAATGCGCACATCGAAAATATCGGCATAGTTTTGTAAGTAAGTGCAAAAGCTACCATCATCGGAAAAGTCGCCCACATAGAAAAATAAATGACTTTCTTTGATCCAATTAATCTTTCCAAGTAAGGACTTACAAGCGAACCTAATGCGCCTGCGAACACAAATAGAAATAGCGAAAACCCTATATAAAAAGGTGTATAACCCATTGATTTCCAAAGAAATGGAAGCAAAATACAAGTACTATTTGTAACTAATGATTTCATCATAGCAACTAAAATTAAGTAATTCATTTGCTCGGTTGTAAGTATTTCCTTAAATGATTTAATAAAATCTTTGTGCTTTGGTTTAACATTGACAGTTGAAAGCTTTGGAACAAATATAAACATTGCAAACGCTGTAACAAGTCCAATCACAGAGGAATAAAAAACTTTATCTAAACCGACAGTTTGAGTTAAATATGCAGCAAGCAGCGGACCTATTGCAAAACCTGCTGAACCTAAACAAACAAATATTCCCATATTATTTGCGCAATTCTTTGAAGAAAAAAAGTTTATAAATCCCAATGACTGGGGATGAAAAAAACTTCCACCCAAGCAGCCTAATATCATGAATAATACTAAAAGAACTATGCTTGGTGCCGAAGCAGCCAGAGGTATGAATATTGAAGCAAGAATTAAGCCCCAAAAAATAAAAAATCTTTTCAGCATATTATCAGCAAAGAATCCAAAAATAGGCTGCAGCATATTCGAACAAATTGGAGTAATAGCTACAAGAACTGTTGCGAGTGCCATTGTAAATCCAAGTTTTGAGGCAATAAACGGCATAAGAGGGTTTAAAAATCCGCCGTATATATCACATACACAATGCGCAACAGTAAGCCAAACTATGGCACTCTTACTGTTTTTAAAATATCCCTTCATACTTTTCCCTCGATTATATTATATTTCAATTAACAGTTATAATCAAATTAGGAAATCGCAAAATTAACTAAATTCATAGCTTTTGGCATTAATTGTAAAGTTTTGTAAAATTTTTATAAAAAAGTGAAATTTTTGTTTACAAAAATACTTAATATATATACGAGATATATAACGAGAAAAAGAAAGGACATACTATGTCAAACGGTTACAATAATGAAAATGTTGATGCAATTTCAAGTGGTAATCAATCCGGCAGAACTGCTAAATTATGGCAAATGTTTGCCCAACAAGAAGCTAAAAAGACTGAAGCAGTAGATGGTAGCTTTTCAAACATACCATGTATATGGACATACGCAAGCAATGCATCATATATGAAATAATTATTTTTTAATTTATTAAAAAGGTTATCTGTCGAAACAGATAACCTTTTTTCGTCTTTATTCAATGTTAACCTTTTACATTTTCTTCTTTGATTTATCTGCTACTTTTTGTCTGTAAACCTTACCTTTACAGAGTTTTTCAATATTGGGGTCATCAATTTCAAATACATAAGCTCCCGAAGGTGCTAAATCAACTCTGAGTTCGTCTTTTGCAACTTGGAATTCACTTTGTTCACCATATTTTGGAGCCATATCTACAAGTTTTTGGGAAGATTTTAATCCTGGAATTACAACGGTACCTGTCAATCGTCTGTTTGGATTCTTATTCGCAATTACGACAGCCGTTCTTCCGTGATTATGTCTTGCATAAGCAATAATTTGGTCTTTTTTATCACCTATTTTATCAAGTTCAATGAAACTGCTGCGCCTATCTGCAAACAAGTCGGTATTTTTACTTCTCATTTTAAGAGTTTCCCTTAAAACTCTTTCCATATCCGGTTTATCTCCGCCCGGTTGCCTTGAAAGATTAAATATATCAAGTTGAAATGAATGGTGATCCATTCTGTGATTATCAGTCATTGTCTCATCACTATAAGATTCTGAATATTGGTAATCATAATAGTCGCCTGTTTGAAATCCGTCGACAAAGTAAGGATTACACATCGGAATTGTCGACTGTATAATTGTTGTCATATTACAGTAGTTTTCACCACCATGAGTCATTGCAGATTTGTCATCATGTGTCATAAATGACCCAATACAAGTTTTTCCGGCGGGTAACCTTTTTGACATTTCAAGATTCAATTTTACATAATCATTAAATTCTTTCGCAGTACTCCATTCGTGGAATATATGATATTGTCCGTAGTATTCATCAAAACCCGCACGAAGTGAATCTTCAGGTCTGTCATATGGCATATTAACTTGTGGAGAAGCGCATTCATAAGTATATGTTTCTCCAAGCCAAGCAAATTCTTTATCCCTTTGATGAGAATACGGAATAATTATATCCCAGAATTCGGTCGGTTTAGCTCTTGCGACATCGGCTCTAATACCGTCAATACCTAAATCAATACACGCATCTACATATTGTTTATGCATTTCTAAAAGTTTTTGGTTAAGAGTCCTTTTAGTTTCATCAACCCAAGGGTCGAACATTCTTATA
>JAEEXX010000097.1 GCA_016287985.1 Candidatus Gastranaerophilales bacterium | reverse complement strand
AAAATAAGGAGAGAATATAATGACAGAAGAAGTTTTATCATTTGATATTATGCAGATAATGGAAATGATACCTCACAGATACCCGTTTTTACTTGTTGACAGAATTACAGAATGTGTTCCGGGGAAATATTCTAAAGGGTATAAAAACCTTACTATGAATGAAGAATTTTTCCAAGGCCACTTTCCTAATAATCCTATCATGCCCGGCGTTTTGCAGTTAGAAGCACTTGCACAGTGTTCTGCACCGATTTTGATGTGTTTGCCCGAATATAAAGGGAAATTAACTCTATTTGCTGGTGCTGATAATGTAAGATTTAAAAATATTGTTCGTCCCGGTGATAGGCTTGATATGGAAATCGAGCTTTTAAAATCCAAAGGGCCTATCAGTAAATGTCATGCCGTAGGTTCTGTTGACGGAAAAGTTTGTATAGAAGCTGACATGACAGTCTGCCTAAAATAAACATTCGGCAGAAAAGTATATTATGACTGTTTTCTTAAAATAGTCTAAATGCAGGGGAATAAATCCTAAACTGTATGGTAATATATAATTAGCATGGAGTGGTTAAATTGGTTAATCAAATCATAATCGGTTCAGATCATGGCGGATACAGATTAAAAAACGAAATTATTACACATCTTAAGAATTTGGGATATGAAATTTCGGATTTGGGCTGTTATTCCACAGAATCATGTGATTATCCGATTATAGCTAAGGATGTTGCAGAAGAAGTTTTGGCAAATAAGTGCAAGGGAATTCTTGTCTGCGGAACAGGTATAGGTATGTCAATTGCAGCAAACAGATATGAAGGCATTAGAGCATCGCACTGTACTGATACGTTTACGGCGAGAATGACAAGGGCACACAATGATTCAAATATTCTTTGTTTGGGTGAAAGAATAACAGGAACAGGTTTGGCACTTGATATTGTTGATATTTGGATAAAAACAGAATTTGAAGGCGGAAGACATCAAAAAAGAATTAATCTGATTGATGAGAGGATTTAATGACGGAAAATATTAATTCATATAAATTTGCATGTATATTAGCAAGATTTTTAGATGAAAAAATTGCTAAAGATATTTCTATCTTAAATATATCAAATGTCTCTTCCTTTGCTGATTATTTTGTCATCTGTTCTGCGCAAACTAATACACAAGTAAAAGCCTTAACAGAAAATCTTACAGATAAAGTTAAATCAACATTTTCTAGACTTCCTATGGGAAGAGAAAATGATTTGAAGAATCGATGGAATCTTGTGGATTACGGTGATGTTGTTGTTCATATTCTGCATCAGGAAGACAGAGATGCATACGCAATAGAAAAATTTTGGAACCATGCTTTCAGTATTCCAAGAGAAACATGGTTAAAGGAATCGGAAGAATATTCTGAATATAAGGAAGTTTAAAATAAGAGGCTAAAGCATATTATGGAAAAAAAAGAACTAGAGAAAAAAATTCAGGAAACAGTATTAAAAATGGCGTTAGAGCCTAAAAATACAGAGAATTATCATGATTTGGCAAAGTATTATGCAATGGATAACCAGTATGAAAAAGTCATCTCGGTTTATGAGAGTTTGCTTGAAATCGATTCTAAAGATATGCAAGCCCTGATTAATCTTGGTAGCCTTTGGTTCTTCTCAAAAGAATACAAAAAAGCTTTGAAATATTTCAATGAAGCAATGATAGTAAACCCGAGCAATTATCTTGTATATTACAATATCGGTAACACATATGCCGATATGAAAAATTTTTCCAAAGCTTTACAGTTTTATTCCAGAGCCTTGGATTTCGCATCCGATGATCCGGAAGTCTATAATGCAATTGCTCTTCTCTACCATGATTTCGAAGATTATGTTGAAGCGAGAGCATATTATGAAAAAGCTCTTTCTATAGACCCAAACAATTTAACGGCACTTGTAGATTTGGGGAATGTTTCATATAAAATTTTTGATTATGACAGTGCTTTACAATACTATAAACGTGTATATGAACTTGCGCCTGATAATAAAACCGTGCTTTTGTGCATTGCTAACACTTATTCCGTGTTAAAAGATAAAGAGAATTGCTACAAATACTTTGATAAAGCTATTGCGCTTGAGGGTGACAATTACAAAGCTTACATCTGCTATGCAATAGCAAAATCCGACTTCAAAGATTACAATGATTCTATAGAACTTTATAAAAAAGCAATTGAAATAAATTCTAAAGAAGTTAATGCATTCATTCTGCTCGGAAACTTATACTCGAATTTAGGCAGGTACAAAGAAGCAGAGGAGCAGTATAAAGAAGCTCTCAAAATTAATAAACTTGATCCGAGTATATATGTTCTTGTGGCAAATGTATTCTTTATGAACGGTGAAATTGAAAAGGCGCTATATTCATATCGTGCAACAGTAAACCTTCGTCCTGAAAATGATGAATACAAGCTCGTATATATACAAGTTCTTGAAGATTTTATTGAAGATTACAGGAAGGACGATATAATTGCAGCAATTTGACGAACCATATCCGATAGAAAAAATTATCTCTGCTGCTACGTACCTCACAGCAGGCGGTGCCGGGTTCGTATGGCTTGTTATTGCTGCCTTGACTAAAAAAACTGTAAGACCGTTTTTAATGTATCATATATTGCAGTCAATTTTCCTGTCGATATTGTTTTATCTGATATCAGTACTGGGCAGCATGGTCTATGTCATTTTGTATAGAATTCCGATAATTAATGCCATACCGTATTTTATAAACATGCCGATATCCTTTATGTTTGGATTGTCCGTCATACAAGTATTTACAACCATAGTTATTCTATACCTGGCTATTACCGCATTTTTGGGATATTTCAGTTATATTCCTTGGGTTTCAGATATTATTAAGAGCAATTTCAGACGCTAAATCCCATAAGCACCAAGGCTTATTCTCAATTTACCCAGAGCTCGTGCTTCTGTTTGTCTTATGCATTCTTTAGTAACACCGTAAAGTTTACCAATATCCTCAAGCGTGGTTTTTGCAAAATTTTCCAGTCCGAATCTCATTTTGATAACATTCTGTTCCCTTTCTTTTAAAGTGGCAACAACTTGAGCTATTTCTCTTTTAAGCTCTTCGTATTCAATATTTTCTTCTACTGAGCCTTTTTCGTCAGCAACAACATCCGCAACTGAAAGTTCACTGCCGTTGTTTGCATCAAAGCTGCCTTCGATAGAAACAGTAGAATTGTATGCAGAAAGATATGTATCAATTTTTTCCGGTTCTATATCCATTTTCTTTGCTACATCGCTATTTGTTACCTGACAATTGTAATTTCTTTCCATTTCAGCCTTAACTTTAGAAAATTTTGACAATGTTTCCTGAATATAAACCGGTATTTTCATACAATAAGACTGTTCCGAAATTGCTTTGAACATTGCCTGTTTAATCCACCAAGTTGCATAGGTTGAAAACCTGTATCCTAATTCGGGATTAAATTTTTCAACTGCAACCATTAGTCCTAAATTACCCTCCTGCACCAAATCAATAATCGGTAATTTGGATACGTGGATTGCTTTTCTGGCAATAGTTAAAACCAATTTTAAATTTGCCTGAACCAATTCTTTTTTTGCTTCCAAATCCCCTTTTTTAGCTCTGATAGCCAGTTCTTTTTCCTCATTTACATCAAGGCTTTTGATTGAATTAATTTTTCTTAAATAATCACCCATTTCAGATGAATTCGTTGTAACAGGAACAAAACCTGCTCTTGCTGGGTTAGTAACACCGGTTTTTTTCATTGTGATAAATTGTTCTTTCATACTTTTGACTCCATATAATTAGTAAACGTATATTTTTGATTTGGGTCATAAGGAAAATTTAAACTTGACACATAACACATATTCCTTATATACTCAATATATATCATGAGGATATAAAGTTCAAGGGTTTTATTAAGAAATATTACAAAAACACCCGGAATTTTAGAATATTTTTACAAAACTTAACAATATTTATATACGAGGAAGTCTGCACAAAAGCCTACTGTTCTTGGGTTTGAAGGTAAAGTTTAATTTCTGAGACACGTGCTTCTACAAGATTGATTACGTACTGCATCGCATCTTCCAATTGCTTCCGGTCATGAAACTTAGTGTAAAAAATCAAAAACTGCGAAGATGAGTCCATTAAAAGATTTTTTAGCCGAACTATTTCGTTATATATATGTTTATCAACTATTTCTTTGTTTTCGCAAAGAAGGGTAAACAAATCACCGAACCACCATTGAACCTCTTCAACATTATTTCCTTTAAGTCCTTTATTTGCATTTTTTAAGTACTTAAGCACTAAAGAATACACTTTATCCAGTTTTTCTTTTTTGGCAGGCAGGACTTCTTTAAAATACTTCATTGTTTGTTCATAACCGCTATTTATAAGCTTTCTTCTTGAGTCTTTATCCAAATTAAAATCAGCAAAAAAGATTCCGCCTGTATTAATTCTTATACAGTCGTATCTGTCATTTTGTCCATATATTTCCGTGACAAATTTTGTAGCTACATCCGTTACACAGCTATATATATTATTAATAAAAGAAATCGGACTTTTAGCCTCATTGGAACAATCACCTTCAAGACGAAATTCCATAATTCTGCTTTTGGAATTTTTTAAAGTATCTGTCAATTCCCACATTGGAGAAGCTTTCTGCAAGTCCCCGTCAACTAATTCAGCATCTTTATACTTGTACGGAGGCATTAATCCGGGCATACTCGAAGAAATTCGTATCGCTTTTGCAATTTCAAAATCCGGGGTTTTAAATTTCGAAAATTCTTGCGTAGTAAAGGTTTTCAAATTTGTTGTAATAATAATCAAATTTTGTTTTAATTCCGCAAAGGTTAAATTATTTTTACTTTTACCATCGGCTTTTTTGGAAATCAATTCATTTAACCAATCTACAAAAATTTCTCCTTTGCTTAATGCGAATTGTTTTCCTATACCGAAATGAATATCTTTAAAAAGTTCAAAATTAACCTTCATAAAAAGATTTTCAAGTTCATAAGATTTGTATCCACAGGCAATAAGTGCAGCAAAAACAGAACCAACAGAAGAGCCGCCAATAATATCATATTCTATTCCCAACTCTTCCATTGCACGCACAGCGCCAACATAAGCCAAACCTCTTATTGCGCCGCCTCCAAATAAACATGTATATTTTAAATTACCTGCCATTATTTCCCTTTATTTCAGATTTACCAAAAAAGCCTTTATTTGTAAATTCACTATTTTTATAATATTCTTCATCGTCACTCGGTGCTATGTAATGAGGTTTCAATTTGGCATTTTTGACAAAAACCCCGTAATTATCACCTTGATATATTTGAGTCCAGCCCTGATAATCCTCAAGAGTTGCATATATCGGAGATGTACGATGAAGAAGAATAATTTCAGTAGGATAATCCCTTATGGCTTTTTTCCAATCATTTTCTTTCTTTTCAAAATTCATTAAATCATCAAAGACAGTATCGTCATATACTTCTTCATACCTGCCGTCCATATATATTAAATTATCAGGATAAAGCTTGTATGCAACATAACTGCCAAGTCCAAATTCTGTTAAAATATTCCCCTTTATATCGTTAATTTTTATAAATTCAACCTCTTTCACAGGAAATTTTACGAAATTAGTCCTATATTCCATTGGCTTTTTAAAAGGTATACAGACAATTGCCACAAATATGCATACATACGTAAGCAATTCCATAATCTTATATTTTTTTCTGCTAAACAATCTGGTTATATCGTTGTGATATAAAGCAAACAGCGTTATTATAGGAAGAGACAACAATTTGACATGAATCGTTCCCATATAAAGAGTCACAAAAAGCATAAGAAATTTTATTACATTAACTTTCTTGGTATCAATAAAATCAAAAATTTTTAAAATGATGCCGAACAATCCCACAAAAAACAACGGAAAGTAATAAAGTATATGCCTTGGAGCAAAAACATCCCACCATTCTGTTATCATTGTCCGTGTTTTAGTATTTGCTGAAACCAAAAATTCTATATATTGAGGCCCATACGGATTAATTATCAACAAGGGAGTTGAGACAACCAAAACCTGAAAATACTGTTTCCATTTTTGCTTAGTAACAATTGCTCCGACCATATATATAAAAATTATTCCAAGACCTGCAACAACACCTCCATGAATATTATTCCAAAGTATAGTCAACAATGGCACCAGCCAAAGTATTTTAGTTGTTTGATTTTTTAAATTCGATATTCTTGTTTTTTCCAAAAAATATAAAAACATTGCAAAGAATACAAAACTAAACATATGACATCTGACGATGCTTGGATTTTGATGTGAAAACAAGAACAAGAAAAATGCCATCAATAAAACAGAAACAGGGTACGCATGCCTTTGGATTTGTTGTGTTTTTATTATAAAAAATGCAGTAAAAAACATTAGTATTGCTTGGATTAAAACTAAGCCTAAGGCGCCGAGATATTTATGGAATAAATAAAACACCAAACTCGCACCGTATTCGTGGTCATACCACGGATGAGTAGGTGTGTATGAAAGAAAATCCCGATAATTAAAAACTCCTTTTTCAAAGAAATTTTCACCAACAATAAATCTTGCATACAAGTCATAATCATAATCAATACAGCAA